>CAMTHN010000058.1 GCA_947072265.1 uncultured Clostridia bacterium
ATTTATATTATACTTGATCAGGAGGTAGTATGAATAATAGAGCGAATAGATTTTTTGAATTTTTAAAAACAAAAAAAGTTGGTTTAATAGGATTTGGTGTTAGCCATATTAATTTAATTAAACTTTTTCTAAAAAAGGGTATTTCGGCAACTGTTTTTGATAAAAGGTCTAAAGAAGATATAGATTATGAATATAACAATATTGTTGAAAATAATATTGAATTTTGTCTTGGAGAAGACTATTTAGATAATTTAATTAATATGGATATAATATTTAGAACACCTGGTATGGACTACGATAGTCCAGTTATATCGAAACTAATAGCTATGGGAAAAATAATCACTTCAGAGATGGAAGTGTTTTTTGATATATGCCCTTGTAAAATATATGGTATAACAGGGTCTGATGGAAAAACGACTACAACTACTATTATATCTGAATTTTTGAAAAAACAAGGATATAAAGTTCATTTAGGAGGAAATATAGGGATAGCTTTATTGCCTATAATAGATGATATTAATCTAGATGATATTTGTGTAGTTGAGTTATCCAGTTTTCAACTTATATCAATGAGAAAATCTCCAGATATATCGGTTATAACCAATTTATCGCCTAACCACCTTGATGTTCATAAAACTATGAATAGATATATAGATTCAAAGATGAATATATTATTGCACCAAAATGCTTTCTCAAAAGCTATTTTAAATATAGATAGTGCTAATACATATAATTTGCTAAATTTAGTTAGAGGAAAATGTTTAATATTTGGGAAAGAATCATATATAAAAAATGGATGTTATCTAGATAATACTGGAGATATATACTTTGTTTTTAATGGAAATAAGGAAAAACTTTTTAATATTTCTGAGATAAAATTACCTGGAAATCATAATATTCAAAATTATTTAGCTGCAATTACAGCGGTCTACCAAGATGTAGATCTAAAATATATAATAGAAGTTGCTAAAAATTTTAGTGGAGTAGAGCATAGGATAGAGTTTATTAGGGAATATAACGATGTAAAATGGTATAATGATTCTATAGCAACAACTCCAACAAGAACAATTGCAGGATTGGATTGTTTTAATCAGAGATTGATAATAATAGCTGGTGGGTATGATAAAAATATATCTTTTGATCCATTAGCGTCTAAGATATCAGAAAAAGTTAAAGTTTTGATTTTAATGGGAGATACAGCAAACAAGATAGCAGAAAGTTTAAAATCATATAAGTTATACAGTCCTGACAGAACTAAAATTATATATGTAGTATCAATGGAAGATGCTGTAAATTTAGCAAAAGATATTGCTATAAAAGGTGATATAGTTTGTTTGTCTCCAGCTTCTGCAAGTTTTGATATGTATAAAAATTTTGAAGAAAGAGGCAATCATTTTAAACAATTGGTAAATAAATTATAGAAGGATGGTTAAAATTGGATTATATAAAAATATTACAAGAATTGTCTATTAGTAATGGAGTTTCTGGTGGAGAAGGAAAAACAAGAGATATATTATTAGAATATTTAAAAAAATATTCTAATAATATTAAGATAGATAATCTAGGGAATATACTCTGCGTTATAAAAGAGGCGAAAAATTCAGAAAAAATGATTATGCTAGATGCACATATAGACGAAGTTGGTATGATTGTTAGATATATTGATGATAATGGATTTATAAAGGTATCTAATTGTGGCGGGGTAGATAATAGAATTTTAGGAAGCCAAAGAGTTATAGTTCATGGAATAGAAGATATAATAGGGACAGTGTCATCTAAACCACCCCATCTTATGAAAAAGAATGAAACTAATCAGGTAGTAGATATATCAGATATAATTATTGATGTTGGATATTCAAAAGAAAATTTAGAAAAAATTGTATCTGTAGGTGATTATATAACATTTGAATCAGATCCTAAGATTATACTTAACAATAGATTTATAGGAAAAGCTTTAGATGATAGAGCAGGTGCGGTTTGCATATTAAAAGTATTAGAAGATTTAGATATAGATAATATATCATGTGGATTATCTATATTATTTAGTGTTCAAGAAGAGGTTGGAACAAGAGGAGCAGAGGTTGGATGTTATACAATAAATCCTGATATTGCTATTGCTGTTGATGTTAGTTTTGCACATACAGTTGATGCAGATATTACGAAATGTGGTTATCTAGGAGAGGGATCTATGATAGGAATATCTCCAATACTATCTAAAGAAATATCTGATAAATTTATAGAAATTTCTAAAAGAAAAGATATAAAATATCAATTAGAGATTATGGGTGGAAAAACGGGTACAAATGCAGATAAATTTTCTGTATCTAGAAATGGTGTTAAAACAGGACTTATATCTATTCCTTTAAGATATATGCATACTCCTATAGAAATGATATCAATAGAAGATTTAAATAGTGTTTCGTCTATTTTGCAAATTTTTATACAGGAGGTAGAATAAAGATTATGTTTAAAAATATAGAAAAGTTTTGCAATATTTCAGGTGTTTCAGGATTTGAACAAGATGTTAGAAACGAGATAATAAATCAGATAGAAAAATATGTTACATATTCTATTGATAACTTAGGGAATATTATTGCATTTAAAAAGGGAAGAGAGATTCCTAAAAATAAAATAATGATTTCTGCACATATGGATGAAGTTGGGATGATCATTAGATATATACGAGATGATGGATTAATATGTGTAAATTTTGTAGGTGGCATAGATCCTAATGTTGTGGTTGGTCGTTCTGTAATTGTAGGTGAAAATAAAATTACAGGAGTTATAGGAACTAAAGCTATTCATATGGTTAAATCAGAAGAAAAATTAAAGGGTATCGATATAGATAGTATATATGTTGATATTGGGGCAACTTCAAAAAAAGATGCAGAAAAATATATATCTATAGGAGAACAGATTTCTTTTAAAAGTGAATATAAAGAATATGGGGATGGTTTTATTAGGTCAAAAGCACTTGATGACAGATTTGGTTGTAGTGTTATGATTGAAATGATTAAAAAAGATTTAGAATATGATAGTTATTTTACATTTGTGGTTCAAGAAGAAGTGGGGCTTCGTGGAGCAAAAGTTGCCGCTTATAGCGTTGGTCCAGATATTGCAATTGTTTTAGAGTCTACAACTGCATGTGATTTTTCTGGTGTTCCTGAGGATAAAAAAGTTTGTATTCTTGGAGATGGTCCAGTAATTTCTTTTATGGATAATTCTACTATTTACAATAAAGATTTATATAATATTGCTTTTAACCTTGCGAAAGAAAATAATATAAAATGTCAAACAAAAACTATGGTTGCTGGTGGAAATGATTCTGGAGCAATACATATTTCTAAATCTGGTGTCAAAACATTGTCTATTTCAATTCCTTGTAGATATCTTCATACTGCTAATACTGTTGCAAAAAAAGAAGATATACTTAATAGTTTAGCATTAGCTGAAAAAGTTTTTGTTAAATTTGCAAACATATAGATAAAAATTGAGGATGTAATATAAATATGAAAAATATATTTGGTTTTAATAGTAAACTATTGGGTATTTCATATAAGGCTGAGGAAAGAGTAGCGGATCAATTTAAATATATTGATAATATTGTTTTAAAAAATGAAGAAAAAGTTTTAAATTCATTTATAAAAAATAAAGTTTCTGAAAATAGTTTTAATACAACTACTGGCTATGGGTATGATGATATAGGTAGAGATATGATTGATAAAGTTTATTCGGATATATTTAGAACTGAGGATGCTCTCGTAAGGCATAATTTTGTAAATGGAACTCATGCTTTATCGACAGCATTATTTGGAGTATTAAGACCAGGTGACAGTATGATATCTATTACTGGAAATCCATACGATACTTTAGAAGAAGTTATTGGAATTAGAGGGGATAAAAATAATGGAAGTTTAATAGATTTTGGTATAAAATATGATCAATTAGATCTATTAAAAGATGGAACTGTAGATATAGAAAATTTAAAGATTAGAATTAAAGATAAAAATGTTGTATATATACAACGGTCAAAAGGGTATTCTGATAGACCATCTTTAACGATTGAAATTTTAGAATATATAATAAAACTTATAAAATTAGAAAATTCTGATATAATAATAATAATTGATAATTGTTATGGTGAATTTGCAGAAGATAGAGAACCTTCAGAAGTTGGAGCAGATATTGTAGTTGGTTCACTTATAAAAAATCCCGGTGGTGGTATTTGTGATACAGGGGGATATATAGTTGGCAAAAAGAATCTTATTGAATTATGTTCATACAGGTTAACTTCCGTTGGTATAGGTAAAGAGGTTGGATGTACAATTGGACAGAATAAAAATATATTAATGGGATTATTTTTAGCACCAAATGTAGTTGGAAATGCATTGAAAGTTGCTATATTCACATCATCTTTTTATGATTTGCTTGGTTTTAAAACTTATCCATCTTTTAACGAGAAAAGAACGGATATAATAACTTGTATACAACTTGGAAAAGAAGAAATGCTTATAAAATTTTGTGAAGGAATACAGGAATTATCACCAATAGATTCTTTTTTAAAGCCAGAGCCATGGGATATGCCTGGGTATAATTATAAAGTTATAATGGCATGTGGAAGTTTTACATCTGGATCATCAATAGAAATTTCTGCAGATGCACCTTTAAAACCTCCTTATTGTGTCTGGGTCCAAGGAGGATTAACGTATAATACAGGTAAATTTGCTATTTTAAACTCTGCTAAAAAAATTTATGACAACTAAAATATATCAGATAAAATAAATTTAAACTACCTTATATATTAATATATAAGGTAGTTTAAATT
>CAMTHN010000059.1 GCA_947072265.1 uncultured Clostridia bacterium
CTTATATGATAAACAAATGAAAGGTGAGCTGTTAATGGAAATCATTAAACAAACCAATAGAGCTATTTTGTTTGAGGAGATAAATCCTGAAAAATTAGATCTTATGACTTTAGTTGGTGATATAAGAGGAATAGACAGTCTAAACGATGACAAGGTGAAAGAAATTAATGAAAATCTTCTTGTTTCTAATTTTGAAGAATTCATAAATAAATTTAACCCAAGAGTTTATTCTTTTTTTAATGCCAATACTCAAAAAGTTATGTATTCACTTAAAAAACCTGATGGTCTACCAGATAGCGCTATAACAGAAATTCCTCTAAATTTATCTAATGATTTTTTAAAAATGCTTATATCATTGATAGAAGCAAAAAGATCTCAAGGTACAATTAATGTGGACTTCAAATTTGAAAAAATTCTTGATATGATATCTCCAGCAAAAGTTATGGATGATATTAGAAGATCAAGAAAAGAGCTTCAATATACTTATAATGAATATAGTAATCTAGACGATGAAAATCCACAAAAACTAGACATGGGTGATAAACTTAATGTTATGTTTGAAGAGGCTAGTGAAAACTATAATAATATTATGGCGCTTATGCCTCTAGCTATTGAAGATATAAAAACAAGATTATTGTTAGGGTCAACCGAAGGTGCTGACGCTAGTGAGCAATTTAAAGCTGGTCTTTTAACAATGGGTGAAGATGGAGAGCTAAAAATCATTGAAGCTCCAAAAGAAGAAACTACATCTTTAGCTGCTTTGGATGATACTAATACAGCTGGATTAGTTCAAGCTCTTTCTGAAGATTATGATGCAATTGCTGAGGATTCTGCTTCACCTTATGTATCTGATTTAGTTGTTAGAACATTTTGTCCTTTATCAAATATTACAGCAGAAGAAATAGATTTTGATAAAGAAATAAATAACTATAACACTTATCTACAATTTTATAAGGATTCAAAAGAAGATTTTATTAAAGCAGTTAAACCTTTAATTGAAAAAATTATTGGTGTTAAAATGTTCTTTGATCAATATACTGTTAACAGAGGGATGAAACCGTCTCTTTTAATATGTAATGTAAAACCTGATGTTATTTCACAGGCTGCTTATATAAAAAGATTAGACACTTTCTTGAAAACTGTTAATGGAAAAAATGATTTTAAAAACACTATTTGGTTTGCTATAATGCCTTCTGTTTCTCTTGATGCAGTTTCATCTGCTGGAGTTAAAAGAGAGAGATTTAAAGGAAATAAAGCTAAAACAGTAGAAAGTAATTCTATAGAGATAGTTTCTGTTTTATTAGAAACACTTGCATCTCATAGAGTTCAAATGTTTTTTAATTATGAAAACAGCGAAGAAGTTACATTTAATGCAATTGCTACTAAAGGTATAAGTCATATTATGAATAAGACTGAATCTTTATCAGGTAAACCCTCTAGTGAGTTTGCTATACCTTGTATTCCAAACTTCACTATTATACCTAAAGAAAAATCAGGAGTTGTTCTTGATTCTAAAATGCTTATGAATGATTCAGGAACAGCCGAACTATCCAAAGATAAAGAAGATATTATGAAACTTTGGTTAGAAGGGGTTTATGTTGGAGCAGCTTATGTTGCTTGTGGACTTGTTGCCGCTTACCAATGTCCAGATTATTTGAAAGAAAAACTTAAGAAAAATGTTTCTCCTCTTATGCCTGGTGTTCGCTTTGACATTGAGTCTAATGATAATTCTTTGATTATTACTACAAGTATGGCTAAAGAAATCACTGGATTTACACAAACTGTCAAAGATGAAATTAATAAACTAAGCTTTGGATTTACATTTTCTTCTGAAAGTTCAAGTATAAATGGACAATCAGTTACTAATATAACTGTAAATAAAGCACGTAACTTATTGTTTGATGGATACAATTATGATTCTATATATAAAACTACTGCAAGTACTTTTATAGAAAGAATTTTAAGATTTACAACTAATGATTTTAAAGAAGATGCAATAGTTAGCTTCTTTAGTAATAATCCATCTAGTCAAAAAAGCAAATGGACAGCAGCTAAAAACTTCCAAAATTCTGTTCTTAAAGATGGAGATGATATTGGATTCAACATTGATCAAGAAGATAATTTATGTAATGTTGATATATCATTTAATGGAAATAGTAAAAATCTGGCTGTATCTATTAGTGCAACTACAAGTAAATAATTAATATTTACTATTTAAAATTGGCATCAGTTATTCTTTAAAAAGAATAATTTTTGTGTAGAAGATATAATTAATATTTTCTACTATATATAAAAAATAATTTAATTAATAAAAGGAGAATTTATTATGGGATTACTATTAAAAATGGGTGGCACTAAAAAAGAAGACACATTACATGCTACAGATGTTGAACTTTTATCTTGTGTTTTCACTAAAGAATTACCAGAAAAATCTGTTGCACCAAGTGCAGAAGAATCTTACGCTCTTACACTTGAAGGTAAAATTGCTAAAAATACAGAGGGTAAAGAACCAACTTTAACTACTCTTGCTGAATGGTCTACTATGCCTTCTAGTAGTACACTTGCTCTTAGAAATATACAAGTAATTGAAAATAATGGAGATTATACTAATAGAGTTTATAGTATGCCTATGGCATTTGTTTTTTCATATAGTGAAACATTTGAAGAATCTCAAGGAGAAGGTAGATTCAAAATGGTTATGAAAATGAAAAAAGTAGGAACTGGATTTTTTGAAGCTTCTGGTGGATTCGCACAAACTCAATCAGACGCAGGATTTCTTGTTAAGGAATCAACAGCATTTTAATAATAAAATTAAATAACTAGTTTTATAAATAGAGTAATTATAAATATTATTCTATTAAATAAAATTTATAATTATAAAGGGGAGTTTTATTCTCCCCTTTATATAATATAAGCGAGGAACTTGTTTGTATGAAAACATATTATGAAATTTTAAATATTTCAGTTAATGCGAAAGATACTGAAATAAAAAATTCTTATAGAAAATTAGCGAAAAAGCATCACCCTGATTTAAACCCTGGAGATAAGGAAGCGGAAAAAACTTTCAAGTTAATTAGTGAAGCTTATGAAACTTTAAGTGATTCAAATAAACGAGAAAAATATGATAATTTATTATCAAATCCAAAAGGTAAAAAAGAAGTTTCTTCAAATAAGAAATCTAATAAATCTCAAAATGTTGAATTTAATGGATTTGGATTTGATCCAAGAAATACATCTGGTGGATTTGAAAGTTTTTTTGGTTTTACTCCAAAAGGTAATAAGGTTGAACAAAAAGAACAAAAAGAAAAAAAAGGCCCAGTAGATACAAGTGCTGCATTTGAAAGTTTTTTCGGTTTTAAAGGCAAATAAATGGAGTTGATAATTTTTGAAAATATTTAGCAAAGAGTTCTTCAAAAAGTTTTATTTAGATATACTTCTCTTTGTATTTGCGTTGATTGTTAGTATTTTGTTCATAAAAAATATTCCTTTACTTATCATTGTTATATTAATTTTATGGATAATAGGAGTCTTTAAATGTTTTAAAGAAATTAAAAATTATAATTTATATAAAAAATTTAAAGATCAAAAAAAAACGCATTACTTATCTTCCGGTGATTTTGATTCAAATTCAGTTGATAATTATTTTGATGATGAAATTAATGAGATATTAGATCGAGAAAATATCCAAACTAAAATAAATTTAAATGAGATCAATAATATTGATGAGAAATTTGATGAATTAGAGAATGATTTAGTTAAAAATTATAAATCTAATATGATAAAAACAGATTATATATCTAAAGTTTTAATGTTAAATGAATATGGTGCACCTATAAAAGAATGGAATATTACTGGGATGGTATCTGTTATTATTGGAAAAGATAACAATATATATGATGTTGATATTGATTTATCCGGTTCTGTATATTCAGCTTTAATTAGTAGTCAACATGCAGTTTTAAATTATTGTAATAATGGATGGTTTATAGAAGATCACTATTCTGATAATGGAATATTAATAGAAAAAAGTTATAATAAGGGTAAACTAGATAAGATTGATTCTGGAGAACCTTATAAAATAGATTTTGGTGATATTATTTATATCGCTAATACAAAATTATTAGTTGTATAAAATTATTATAAGGAGTTGTTTAAATTGGGTCTAGTTAGATGTAAAAATGGACATATGTTTAGTGGAAGACGATATGGAGCTATATGTCCATATTGTAATATTGACACTTCTATAGAAGATAGTACTGATTTAACGGGTGGAGTTAATCTTGATGAAGAGCTTATGAATGATGAAGTTCATCCTGTTTGTGGTTGGATAGTTTGTATAGAGGGTGCAAGAAAAGGTAAAGATTATAAAGTTCATGATGGTAAAAATTTTGTAGGTAGATCTGATGATATGGATATTCAAATTTTAGGTGATAATAATATATCTAGAAAAAACCACGCTATTATTATTTATGATAAAAAGAAAAGAGAAACAGTTTTACTTCCTGGGGATTCTTCAGGAATAGCATATTTAAATGATGAAGCTGTATACACACCATCTACTCTTTCTTCTTATGATATTATTGAATTGGGTAATAGTAAATTTTTATTTGTACCATTTTCTGGAGATCATTTTGAATGGGAATAATTATATAGGAGAGAATTGATATGTTACTTGATGGACAGTTATTATATCTTCTGCTAATTATTATAGGAGTTATTGCTGTTATCTAT
>CAMTHN010000060.1 GCA_947072265.1 uncultured Clostridia bacterium
ACCCGTTCCCATACCGAACACGGAAGTTAAGCTCATCAGCGTCGAAAATACTTGGCTGGCGACGGCCTGGGAAGATAGAACGATGCCGTTATAAAAATTAAAGACCTGAAATATTCAGGTCTTTAAAACGTATAGTATATATTTTATATACTAATGATCCTCCTTAGCTCAGTTGGTAGAGCATGTGGCTGTTAACCACAGGGTCGTTGGTTCGAGTCCAACAGGGGGAGCCAATAAAAGATAAAGGAGATCAACTTAAAAGTTGATCTCCTTTATCTTTTATTATTAGATATCTTGACAATTATATTTTCAAAGTATACAATGTAATCTTATTGTGATATTTATATTTAGGAGCTTCTTATGAAACAACAAACTAAAGCAATTTACGGAAATGAAAGCATATCGTCTTTGAAGGGTGCTGACAGAGTTAGAAAAAGACCATCAGTTATATTTGGATCGGATGGAAAAGAAGGGTGTAAACATTCTGTTTTTGAAATTTTATCCAACTCTATAGATGAAGCAAGAGAAGGCTATGGTAAAAAAATAATTTTGACAAAATATTTAGATAATTCTATAGAAATACAAGATTTCGGTAGAGGAATTCCTGTTGATTACAATGAAAATGAAAAAGTTTATAATTGGGAATTGCTTTTTTGTGAACTTTATGCAGGTGGAAAATATTCAAAAGAAAATAGTGATAATTATGAATTTTCATTAGGTTTAAATGGATTAGGGTTATGCGCGACACAGTATTCTTCAGAATTTATGGATGTAGAAGTTTTAAGAGATGGCTATAAATATAATCTTAAATTTGAAAAAGGAAATAATATAGATGGTTTAAAAAAAAAGATTTCTAAAGAAGATGTTACTACAACTAAAATTAAATGGAGACCAGATATAGACGTATTTACAGATATAGAAATTGAAGAAGAATATTTTAGAAATATATTAAAAAAACAGGCAATAATTAATAAAAACATTGAATTTATTTTTATTAAAGAAGATATAGATGGCAAAAAAGAAGAAATTTTTTTATATCATGAGGGTATAAAAGATTATTTATCTGAAATTGTAAAAGAAGATGGCATAAATAAAAATATATATTGGGAAAAGGAAGATATAGGAAAAGATAGAGAAGATAAATCAAGCTATAAAGTAAAGATGAGTATAGCTTTTTGCTTTTCTGCAAAAATTCAATTTGCGGAATATTATCATAATTCTAGTTTTTTAGAATATGGTGGTTCTCCAGAAAAAGCAGTTAAACAAGGATTTATTTCACAAATAGATAACTATATAAAACAATCTAACAAATATCAAAAAAATGAAAGCAAGATAACTTTTATTGATATAGAGGATTGTTTAGTATTAATATCATCTTCGTTTTCTACACACACTTCTTATGAAAATCAAACAAAAAAATCTATAACTAATAAATTTATATATGAAGCTATGACTAGATTTTTAAAAGAAAATTTAGAAATTTATTTTGTAGAAAATCCAGTTGATGCAAATAGAATTGCAGATCAAGTTTTAATTAATAAAAGAAGTAGAGAAAACGCGGAAAAAACAAGACTTAATTTAAAAAAGAAACTATCTGGAAATATAGATATATCAAATCGTATACAAAAATTTGTTGATTGTAGAAGTAAGAATATAGATCATAGAGAAATATTTATAGTTGAAGGAGATTCTGCTTTGGGTGCTTGCAAACAAGCTAGAAATTCAGAGTTTCAGGCAATAATTCCCGTTAGAGGAAAAATTTTAAACTGTTTAAAATCAGAATATACAAAGATTTTTAATAATGATATAATTACAGATATAATTAAAGTTTTGGGTTGTGGAGTAGAAATATCTAGTAAACAAAACAAAGATTTTTCAGATTTTAATATAAAACTTTTGAGATGGAATAAAGTTATTATCTGTACGGATGCAGATGTGGATGGATTCCAAATAAGGACATTAATATTAACTATGATATATAGACTTATTCCATCGTTGATAGAGAAAGGATATATATATATAGCAGAATCTCCGCTTTTTGAAATAAATGCAAAAAGCGGAACATATTTTGCGTATACAGAACAAGAAAAAACTGATATACTGATAAAACTAAAAGATGAAAAGTATACTCTTCAAAGATCAAAAGGGCTGGGAGAAAATGAACCAGATATGATGTGGACTACAACTATGAATCCAAAAACAAGAAGAGTGATAAGAATATCTCCTGAAGATGTAGATAAAACAGAAACTATGTTTACTACATTATTGGGAGATGATATAAAATCTAGAAAAACATTTATAATAGAAAAAGGGCAACAATATTTAAATAATGTAGATTTAAGTTAATTTTTTTGATAGGAGAATAAAAAAAATCGATGGCAAAAAAGAAGAGGGAAGATAAAGCAGAAATGCCTATAAATACTCATATATCTAATGCAGGTATTATGGTAGAACAAGGGATAACTGATGTTTTAGAAAAAAATTATATGCCATATGCTATGAGTGTAATAATGTCAAGAGCTTTGCCACAAATAGATGGATTTAAGCCCTCTCATAGAAAAATTTTATATACAATGTTTAAGATGGGACTATTAGGCGGGGGGAAAACTAAATCAGCAAACATAGTAGGTCAAACTATGCGATTAAACCCACATGGGGATAGTGCAATTTATGAAACTATGGTTAGGCTATCTCGAGGATATAATGCTCTTTTACATTATTATGTAGAAAGCAAAGGAAATTTTGGAAAGTCTTTTTCTAGAGATATGGCGTATGCTGCTTCCAGATATACAGAGGCGAAGCTTAGCAAAATATGTAAAGAAATATTTGGAGATATAGATAAAAATACGGTAGATTTCGTCCCAAACTATGATAATACAACAACAGAACCTGTTATGCTTCCTGTAACATTTCCATCTATTTTGGTCAATTTAAATTTGGGAATAGCTGTATCTATGGCAAGTTCTATCTGTTCGTTTAATCTTGAAGAAGTATGTAGAACCACTATTAATCTTATGTATAATGAAAAATTTAATATTTGCGAGACACTAAAAGGCCCAGATTTTGCCTCGGGTGGATTTATAATTAATAATGAAGTTGAACTGGATAAGATCTATAAAACAGGAAGAGGAAGCGTTAAAATAAGATCTAGATACAATTACGATAAGTCTTATAATTGTATTGATATAGTAGAAATTCCTCCGACGACCACAATAGAAGCGATAATAGATAAGGTTGTAGATTTAGTTAAACAAGGGAAAATAAAAGAAATTTCTGATATAAGAGATGAAACAGGTTTATCAGGGTTAAAAATAACAATAGATTTAAAAAGAGGAATTAACCCTGAAAGGCTTATGAAAAAACTTTATAAATATACAACATTAGAAGATAATTTTTCATGTAATTTTAATCTTTTAGTGGATAATATGCCAATGGTTTTAGGTGTGGGAGATATTTTAAATCATTGGATAAAATTTAGAATATCTTGTGTTAAAAGAAGAGTTAAATACACATTAGATAGATATACATCACAGTTACATCTACTAAAAGGTTTAAATAAAATATTATTAAATATTGATAAAGCAATAAAAATAATTAGAGAAACTGAAAAAGATAGCGAAGTTGAATCAAATTTAATGAAAAGTTTTACTATAGATAGTATACAAGTTGGATTTATATGTGATATAAAGCTTAGAAATTTAAATAAAGAATATATTTTAAATAAAATAAAAGATATAAAAAAGTTGGAAGATTATATAAAAGATTTGACAGATACACTAGAAAAAGAAGAAAGAATAAGGGATATAATAAAAGAAGAGTTGGAAAGTGTTATAGAAAATCATGGACTTGCTAGAAAAAGTTTATTTATATATCTAGAAGAGTCGGATATATTTGATGAAAAACAGAGCGTAGAAGATTATAGAGTTAATATATTTTTAACAAAAGAGGGATATTTTAAAAAGATTTTGCCACAATCCATAAGAGGAAATAATGAACATAAGCTAAAACCAGGTGATGAAATTATAGATAAAAAAGAAGTTTTAAACAGTAGTGATATTTTAATATTTGGAAGTAGTTGTAATTTATATAAATTTAAACTTATAGATATTCAAGAAGTTAAGGCGAGTATGATAGGGGAATATATAAAGGCAAAATTAGGAATGATCGAAGATGAAAAATTGTTAAAAATGATTGTGACTATAAATTATACTGAAAAAGTTATTTTTGTATATGAAAACGGAAAGATAGTTAAATTAAATCTTGACGTTTATAAAACAAAATTAAATAGAAAAAAAATAACTAAAGCCTTTACAGATAAATATAGAATTATAGGTATATATTTTTTCATAGAAGATAAAGATTTTTATTTTGAGACATCTTTAGGAAAAAGAGGCTATATAAATTCTGGTTTGATAGAAACAAAAGATTCAAAAGGATATACAGGTGTTAGTTTTATAACTTTAGAAAAGGGTTCTATAATAGTTGATTTTAAAGAAGCAGACCATAAAGATAAAGATATAAAAATAGTTAAAAATATACCTATTGCTGAAAAAAAACTTAAAGATGGAAATTATAAAATGAATATATAAAAAAATGGTCGGATTATTATCCGACCATTTACATTATAAACTCTTTAAAAGCAAGCGTAATATTAAATAAGAGTTCTAATGTAATAATATTATTGGCAGATAAATATTATATATACATC
>CAMTHN010000061.1 GCA_947072265.1 uncultured Clostridia bacterium
TAATAATTGAAATTATTATATTAATATAATAATTGGAATTATTAAAATTATTAAAATTAAGGAGTCGGTAAATTTATGAAAAAGAGAATTATATCAATGTTTGTAATACTACAAATATTTATAAGTCCATTATTACAAACAGTAGATGCTTTAACTCCCCAAAAAGACTCTACATCAAAAATATCAGAAACCGCAAAAAACATAGATATAGTATCACCTGAATTATGGGAATATGAAGAACAAGGATTATTAGGATATTATTATAAAGGGGGGAAGTTAGAGGAATTATCCCATATAGACCCAAATGTATCAGGAGAGTTATTTTTTGATAGCGATGATTTTAAAAAAATAAAAGGGGCTAAATTTACAGGAAATATAAAACCGTCTATAACTGAAAAATATAAAATATCCACATCCAAAAACAACAATGTAGTTATAAAATTAGACGGAGTTATAATTTTAGATAAATCTTCTGGAATTGAAGAAGTAGAGCTGAATTTAGAAAAAGATAAACTTTATAAAATTGATATTGAATATAAAAAACCAATGTTAAGTGTATCAAAATTAGATCTATACTGGTCTATTAACGACGATAATTATCAAATAATTCCCTTAGAAAACTTAAGAACACCTATACTTCAAACAAATGATGATGAAAAATTATTACAAAATTTTTCTTTAGATAATTCATACACTATCGAAGATTCTGATAAGGATGGAATCCCTGATTACTGGGAAATCAACGGATACACTATAAAAGAAAAAAAACTTGTATTATGGGATGATAAATATTTAGATAAAGGATATAAAAAATATTTATCAAATCCATTTGAAAAAAAGACAGTTTCTGATCCATATACAGATTTGCAAAAAGTTCTTGGACAAATGCCAAGATCTACAAGTGTAGAGGCTAGAGATCCTCTAGTTGCTGCATCCCCATCTATTACAGTTGGAATAGAACAACTATCATTTTCTAAAAACGAAAATGTTTCAGAAGGTACTGTTGGAACAAAAAGTGTATCAACTGCTAAATCAAATGCAGCCACTCATGGAGTTACTGTTGGAACGTCTGCTGGCATAGATACCCAAGGTTTAAAATTTTCTGTATCTGCTGATTATAGTTATTCAAACACATCTACTTTATCTACATCAGATACTACTTCTGATAGTTGGTCAAAACTAATTGGTATAAACACACATCAAGCCGCCTATCTAGATTCGAATGTAAGATATTATAACACTGGAACTGCACCTATTTATGAAGTTACTCCAACTACAAATTTTATCTTAAGAAATTCTAAAAAGACATTGCATACTTTAGTTGCTAATCCTGCTCAAATTGGAAATAGCTTGGCTCCTTTAGAAACATATCCTAATATAAAACACTCTGCTATTTCATGGAAAGGTATTGGATTAAATAAAGTTAGTATATCAAGTACTGATTTAGATAAAATTCAATCAAACGAAGAACTTTTGGATATAGAAACAGTACAAGTACAAGGTCAATATGGTATAATAGATGAACATAATGGAAATTTAGTTATAAATAAAAACCAAAATTGGGCTCCTATACAAACAGATATAAATGCTATTTCTGGAACTATTATACTAGAAACAGATAAACAAACATTAGAAAGAAAAGTTGCAGCGCCAGATAAATCTAACCCTGAAGACAGAACTCCTATATTAACTATAAGAGAAGCTATAAAAAAAGCTTTTAATGCTACAGAAATAGATGGACATCTATATTATAATGATCCAATAAGTAAAGATAAATATAATATTAGTGAAAATACATTAAGCATAATTGTTGATAAAAATACAGGAAATGAGTTAAAATTACAACAAGAAAAAACTCAATATATATATGACATGATATTTACAAGAGATATGAGTTTAACTCTATATTCTCCAACAGTTTATGATAATATGAATTCTGATAATAAATGGGACAACATAACATATGAAAAAGATGAGTCTACAAAAGATGAGTATGCACTATTAAAAAGTAATCAAACTTCCAATAGAATTGACCCTCTTAAATTAAAAAATGGAACTAGTTATTCTCTAACTGGTTGGGTTAAATCATCAAATAAAAATGATTCTAATATATTTGTATCTCTAAAAAATGATGAACAAAATACTATTGGAATTGAAAAAGAATTTAAATTTAATGGACAAAATTGGACTAAATTTATGGTAGGTTTTTTTACCGATCTAGAACCTGAATCATTTAAAGATATATCTATAGAAAATAAAGGTGATAACGATATTCTTCTTGATAATATCTCAATTACTAACTGGGGAAAACGACCAGATCCTTATAAAAAACATATTTTAGACGAAATTGATAGACCTACACTTGGATATATAGATGGAGTTACATTTCGTGATATCGCTCATAATGATGTATTCTATAGTTTAGATGTTAATGGAAAAACTTTAGGAGTTCTTCCTGGTAAACCTGTTTCAGATGATAATAAGAGGTACATAGATTTTAAAGAATTCAATGGCGGAAAAGGTATTTTTGCAGGAGATAAAATAAATTTATATGTACAAAATACTAAAACGGGTAATAATAGATCAAAAGTATTTGGATCTGGAAATGTCGCTGAAAATATACTAAATACACTTACCCCTATACGGTATTCATACTTAAATGATCCCTCTACAAAACAACCATTATTAAGAGCTATTATAAATAATGAACTGTCAACGGCTAATAAATATACATTAATTAATTTAACCACTAATAAACAATATCATATGCGACCAGAAGGAGGAAGTCCAACTGGCGATGGACAGTACATAGAAGCTTATCAATCTATCAATCCTAATGATGAATATACTATACTAGCAGAATATAATAATATTGAGTATTATGTATTCAAAGGAAAAGGCAAAGAATTTATTGATATTGAAAAAGATCAAGTATATACAATTTCCATTGATGAAAATGGGCAAAAAAGATCGATAGATGGAAAACATATTCCAATATTATTTAACGCAAAAAATTATTCTTCTTTACAACAATTTAATTTTATATATGATGAAAAAAGAAATGCATACAAAATAATTCAAAGATTTACAAATGACTTTGTAATTATGTTACACAAGAGTGGAAATATTATAAAAATTGATGTAGTAGATGGAGATTATGATGATCAATATTGGATACTAGAAAAAAAATCTGATGGAATGTATAATATACGTAATTATTATGATAGAAATATGCTTCTAACTGTTCACAGCAATAAAACTAATCTAATGGTTTCTACATTTAAGTCTAATTTAAATCAATCATTTAAATTAGATGAAGTAATACAAGACACTATTCCAAATATAGACTATAAAATATCTATGATAAATGATCCTCTGAAATCAGCAACACCTGTTGGTAATGATTTAAATCTATTCTTGACTGAAAATATAGAATATGAACAAAATCAAGAATTTAGATTTAAATATATAAAATCAAAAAATGCTTATCAAATGATACACATACCTACTAATAAGGCAGTTACATGGTTATCATCAGATGGACTAAATGTTAAATTATATAAAAATTTAATAAATGTTGATCAGCTATGGGTACCAGAAAAAATTAATGAAAACACCTATGTATTTGCTAGTTTGTATAGTCCAGACTATGTTCTAAATATTGACTCTAATAATATAAATATCGGTGTTCAAATAAGAAATAATACTAATAATCAAAAGTTTGTTATAAATAGTACAGTAACAAGGATTTATCCAGGAGACTACGGGATACATTCAAGTTATGACTACTCAAAAGTAGTCTCTACTGATAGGCCATTTTCAAATAACATAAATCTACAAACTGAGAATAAATTAGATAATAAACAAAAATTCACATTTTACTATATACATGAAAAAAGAGCATACCAACTAATAAATAAAGATAGTGCTCTATCTCTAACTAGTAAACCAAAAGATGGAAATAATGTAATGTTAAATATAACAGATAAAAACTCTGACAATCAATTATGGAAATTTCAGTATTTAAGACATAACACATATACTATATATAGTGTAGGTAATCCAGACTATGTTTTAAATATTGATCCTAATACTTCTAATATAAATATTGCTAAAAGGAATAATACACCAAATCAAGAGTTTCTATTATATAATTACACATCCAATGATCTTAATGGAAATTATGAAATACAACCCAAATCTAATCCAAAAAAAATATTTGCTGAAATTAATAATAACATAGAACTGAAAGATAAAATTGAAGGATCTAAAAACCCAAAATTTACATTTAAATATATAAATTCGAAAAACGCTTATCAAATATTAGATACAGATAGTGGTTTAGCATTATGTTGGCCATCTATTTCAGGTTCATTTAATGTAATGATATATAGTGCTAACCCCGACTATGATGATCAACTATGGAACCTAGAACTTATAGAGTCAACAACAAATACTTATACTATATCTAGTAAAAAAAATGAAAAATTGGTTTTAAATGTTGATACTAATGGCATTAATATCAGTGTTACTACCAGAAATAATACTGATAAGCAAAAATTTATATTAGAAAAATAGATAAAAATCTAGAATAAAGTCCTTATTATATAAATTTAACGAGTGATCCACCAAAATTTATATCTACTAATTT
>CAMTHN010000062.1 GCA_947072265.1 uncultured Clostridia bacterium
CTTTCCTTCTCTTATTGCATTTTCATCAATTGGTCCTAAAATATCATCAATTGTTGTACTTTTGTCAACAAGGATCTCAAATGGTTTTGAATCAGAAAAAATGTTGTTAATAGAATCAAAGATATATTTATCCAATTTTTTTGATCCTGAATAAATATAAAATGGTTTTTTAATAAAAGCTGATAAAATCGAAAGTTTTGTGATGTTCTCATTGTTAATGTGATTTCTTGAGATTTCTTTAATTATTTTTTTTGTTTTTACCTTTAAAACAGTTAATCTTTCGCTTATTTTTTTATCATGAAGGATATCTTGATTCATATTCACCTAAAACGTAATAATCAAATTAATTATAAACTATAATGTTGATTTACAATTATATAATTTAATTGATATACTTATTATATATTTAATATATATGAAACTATAAATAATATACTTCATTTTGATATGTATAGAATATCTTCTCTTATTGATTTAGAAACAACGGGATTTTTTGATTATATAAACTCTAATTATATAATCCTTGTAGAATGGAGTGAAAATATAATAAGTTACATAAAAGAAGATTTTATAACAGTCTCTATAGAAAAATTAGATACAGATATCAACCATAGAAAAATAATTTTTTCTTAGAAAGGAATAATATGATTATATTATCTATAGACACATCATCTAATATATCATCTATATGCATATCAGATAACGAAGATGTTATATCATATGTTTATAGTCTTGCTGGTCTAAGACACTCTCAAACATTAATGAACAATATCATAAACTGTCTTTCTATAGCCAATATAGATATATCTGATATAGATTTATTTGCTATTTCTAATGGACCTGGATCATTCACTGGTCTAAGAATAGGAATTTCTACTATTTCCGCTTTATCAATGGCTTTAGATAAGCCATGTATAGGAATATCATCTATAGAGATACTTGGATATAATAATTTGGGGTTTGATGGGGATATACATATAGTAATAGACGCAAAATCAAACATGTTATATAACGGAAGTTTTTTATCAAAAAATTTTTCCATAGAAAGACTTGTAAAAGACAGATTAATAGATGAAAAATCTTTACTTAAAGAAATAAAAGATTCAAAAAATCAAGTGCTATTAATTGGAGACTATTCAAATACTTTATATAATAATTTAAAAGATAGGAAAAATATTAATATTTTACCTAAAACTACTATATTAGAAAGAGCTACTATTCTTTCTAATATAGCTTTTAAAAGATATAAAAATAATAAACACCACAATTGTTTTAATCTTTTTCCAAATTATATAGGATTGTCACAAGCAGAAAGACAGATAAAAATAAAATAAAAAGGAGTTTTTTTTATGATTATAATTGGATCAGATCATGGTGGATATTTTTTAAAAGAATATATAATACAATATTTAAAAGAAAATAATATAAAATATTATGATGTTGGTTGTTTTTCGCAGAATAGTTGTGATTATCCTCTTATTGCAAAAAAATTATCAACGTTACTAATTAATGATAATAAATTTATAAAAGGCATTTTAATTTGTGGTACAGGAATCGGTATGTCTATCTCTGCAAATAAAATTAATGGTATTCGAGCTGCTGTTTGCTCCGATGCTTTTTCAGCTAAATATACCGTTCTTCATAACAACGCAAATATATTATGTCTTGGAGAAAGAGTTGTTGGCAAAGGTCTTGCTTTAGAATTAGTAGACATTTTTATAAACACTAATTTTTCTAAAGAGGATAGGCATATAAATAGAATAAAATTGATAGAAGAATAAATATAATATAGATAGATTAATCTTGGAGGATTGTATGAAAAATTTTTTTATTATAGATCACCCTTTGTTAAATCATAAATTATCTCTTTTAAGAGATAAAAAAACATTAACAAAAGAATTTAGAGAACTTGTTTCAGAAATATCAACTTTATTATGCTATGAAGCTACAAGAGATCTAACTTTAAAAGAAGTTGAAATAGAAACACCATTATCCATTTGTAAAACAAAATTTATAAATAATAAAATTGCATTTATACCAATATTACGCGCTGGTCTTGGAATGGTTGATGGTTGTTTAAATCTACTTCCATCTGCAAAGATTGGCCATCTAGGATTCTATAGGGATCATAAAACTTTAAATCCTGTTGAATACTATGCAAAACTTCCTATAGATATTTCACAAAGAGATGGTATTATTCTTGATCCCATTATAGCTACAGGTGGATCCATACTTAAAGCTATTTCTATTTTAAAAGAAAACAATATTAAAAATATTAAAATATTATCTATACTATGCTCTAGCGAAGGTATAGAAAATATAATGAACAATTATGATGATGTTAAAATATACACAGCAGGTCTAGATCAAAAGTTAGATAAAAATGGATATATAATACCGGGAATTGGAGACGCTGGAGATAGGATATTTTATACTAAATAAAAATAAGACCGTGTAAATTAAACACGGTCTTATTTTTATAACTTAGTCTATTCTTAAAGCATCTATAGGATTTAATTTAGCAGCTTTTTTTGCTGGATAAATTCCAAAAAATATACCTACTAACAATGAAAATATAACACAAAATGAAATAGTGTTAAAATCAAATACAGGTGACATTCCAGCTATATATCCCATTCCTAAAGAAATACCTATCCCAAAAACTATTCCTATAAAACCAGCAATAAAGCTGATTATAAGCGCTTCTGTTAAAAACTGAAAAAGTATGGTTGAAGGTTTTGCACCTAAAGATTTTTTTATCCCAATTTCCCTCTTTCTTTCAGCAACAGATACAAGCATGATATTCATAACTCCAACTCCACCAACAAGTAGCGATATGCTTGCGACAGAAGCTAAAAACAACTGAAATAATCCAAGTATATTATTTAATTGATCAACTTGATCTATCATATTTCTAGCATTATAGATATCTCTAGAAACTGTATTTTTTCTAATAGAAATAAGATTTTCAACAGAATTTCCAACTATATCAATATTATCTTTTGAATCCACTTCTATATAAATCTCCTTAAATAAAATTGGCTTATCCAAAATCATCTGAATAGTTGTTGCAGGTATATATACTATTCCTGGTGTTCTATCGTCTCCAATAGTTTCAAAATTATGTTTATAAACTCCAACTATATTAACATTTATATTTTCATTATTTATAGAAAGAGTTACCTTTTGACCTACAACATCTGTTGATCCAAAAATTGTTAATGCTGTTGTATGGTCAATTATAACGCTTTTTTTTCCAGAAGAATATTCTTCAAAAGAAAAAATATTTCCATGTAACATTTCCAAATGCATAATATCAGTTATACTATTAGAAGTTCCATTTATAAGCGTATCTTTAGATTTTTTATTAGCAAATGTTTTTCCAAAAATTTGCACAAGTGGTGTTATATTAGAAATATGTTTAACATTGTTTTTTATATATTCTATATCTTTTAAATCTAATAAATTATTTTGAACTCCATTCTCAGAATTAACTTCTAAAACAACAGTAGATGCTCCCATTTTTTCAACCTCTCCAAGAATTTGCTTTTGAGCACCTTTTCCAATAGAAAGAATAATAATAACCGACATAATCCCAATAATAATTCCAAACATTGTAAGAAATGTACGAACTTTTTTATTCATCATACTTTTAATAGCCATTTTTATATTTTCTTTAATATTCATAAATTAATCTCCTATTTATTCACAAAATCTAAACTGGCTATTTAGCTATAGAAATCTTATTTCCATCTTGTATATCGCTAGTAATATTTGTTATAACTTCATCACCTAATTTAACGCCTGATATAACTTCTATTAAACTTTCTGAACTTATCCCTGTTTTAATATAAACTTTTTTCGCAGTCATATTATCATTTATATAACAATATGTTCCTTCATTATCAAATTTAACAGAAGAAATCGGTATAGTAATAATATCTGCCTTTTCGGATATTATAACATCTATATCAGCACTAAATCCTAGAATTAAATCTTCATCTATATCATCAATAGATATACTTACATTTACAGTTGGAACGTCAACTCCAAAAGAATCTGACCTTTGTTCAATAGCTTTAGAAATAAAATCTATTTTTCCTGTATATTCTTTTTTTAGAAATTTAATCTTGGTAACCTGACCTATCCTTAAATCTGAAAATTCAAAAACATTTACAGGAAGTGAAAGATAAAAACCACTTTTTTCAGCTAAAGATAACAAAGGTTGTGTAGGTAATGCATTTTTGTTTAAAAAAGAAACAACTCCATCAAAATTTGCAGAATCAAAAGAACCATTAGTATATTCTATTAAATTTTCTCCAGATTTTACATACTGTCCTTGTCTAACAAGAATTTTTGAAACAACTAAAGTTGGATCAACTAGATAATTTTTTTCATTCGACGATTTAATAGTCCCCGATGAAGAAAATTTCATAGTTATATTATCTTTTTTTATCTCTTTTAAAATAGTTTCCGTAGATGAGTTTGAACTAAGTAAAAAAAAGAACAATATAATTAAAATTAAGACTAAAATAGATGCAGATATTAAAATTTTATTTCTTATAGAATTTTTTTTCATAAAAACCTCTTTTGTATATATTTTTATATATCATTATACACCTTAATTTTCAAAAAATATATATCTAAA
>CAMTHN010000063.1 GCA_947072265.1 uncultured Clostridia bacterium
TCGTTAAAATAAAACGTATAGTTAATTAATCAATTAATTATTTCTATGATATTTATTTTTATAAATTATAAGTTAATAATTTATAAAAATTCACTTAAATTTATAAATGAAGATAAACTATCTAAGATAATTAATAATAAAAATTTGAAATCTTTACAATCTAATATAGGGATAAAAAAATTTATAGATAATATTAGTATTGCTTCTATAACATCATATACCATAATAGCCGTTTTTATGACAATTCCATCTTTTACAATTATGATTCAAACTATAAAATATAATAGCCCTATTATAATTGCTTTTTATTTTATAGCATATATAATTATTATATCAATTTTTTTAAATATTTTTTGCTACTCTATTCCTAATTTAATATCAACAAATAAATCAGAAAAGATAATTAAAAATGGTTATAAAACTATAAAATATATTTTAATTTTATTTTTTCCTCTTATAAAAATAATAAATTTTTCTACATATATTACAAATATTATTTTCAAAATAGAAAGTAAAAAAAACACAACAAATTCTCATGAAGAAGATATTCTAATGATTGTTAACGATGGAAATAAACAGGGGTTTATAGAAAACACTCAAAAAGAAATGATAAATAATATTTTTGAATTTGATGACATAACAGCCCATGATATTATGACTCATAGAACAGATATTATAGCAATAGAAGAAGGATCATGTATATCTGATATTGTTAATATATCTAAAGAAACTGGATTTTCTAGGATACCAATCTATAAAAATGATATAGATAATATTATTGGAGTTGTCTATATCAAAGACTTGATACATCTTATTGGACAAGATAATTTTTCAGATAAAAATATAATCCCTTTTATAAAAAACTTAATATATCTTCCAGAATCTATAAAATGCACATATATATTTAAAGAATTTTCTGTAAAAAAGATCCACATGGCAGTTATAATAGATAACTTTGGCGGTACATCTGGCATAATCTCTATGGAAGATCTTTTAGAAGAAATTGTAGGAAATATACAAGATGAACATGATCACGAAGACAGTAAGATTAAAAAAATTAGTGAAAATTCATTTATTATAAAAGGTGACACAGAGATAGACCATATTATTAAGATATTAGGTGCAAATATACCTAAATCTTTTGATAATATTAGCGAATTTCTCATAAATAAAATAGATAAAATTCCTGAAAATAATGAACAAATAACAATATTATTTGATAATTTTAAATTTACAGTTATACAGGTAATTGATAGAAGAATCGAATATGTAAAAGCTATAAAAATTTAATACTAGGAATGAGTTTATAATGAAAAAAAATGGCCCAAATCCAAATGATATTTATCCAAACCCTAATATAAACAGTATTTGTTATATTAAAAATACTAATACAAACCCTAATATAATAATTGGAGATTATACATATTATTCTGATTTAAATGACTGTAAAAATTTTGAAAAACATGTATCCCATCACTATGAATTTATCGGAGACAAATTAATTATAGGTAAATTTTGTGCTATAGCTAGTGGAATTGAATTTATAATGAATGGTGCAAATCATAAAATAGATGCTATTTCAACATATCCATTTAATATAATGGAAAATGGATGGGATAAAATAAACACTACTTATGATAAACAAAATTTGAATTATAAAGGAGATACTATTATTGGAAATGACGTTTGGATAGGACAAAACGTCACTATTATGCCTGGAGTGCATATTGGAGATGGTTCTATTATTGCTGCAAACTCAACGGTTGTAAAAAATTCTCCAGCTTATACAATATATGGAGGAAATCCAGCTAAATTAATAAGATATAGATTTGAAAAAGATATTATATCTTATTTAATAGATTTAAAATGGTGGGACTGGAAAAAAAATAAAATATTTGCAAATTTAGAAATATTATCAAGTGGAGATATAACAAAACTAAAAAAGATACAGGTCTAATAATATGACCTGTATCTTTTTTATATTTTATTTAATCTTATTATATTTTTTCATATTTTTCTTTTTAATAAACATAAAAATAAAGTAAAATAAAATAATAATTAAAATTATTTGTACAACGCTATACGATAATATTGTATCAACTATATTAAACCATTCTAAAAGAAGATTTTTAGAGACATCTTCTGTAGAAATAAGATCAACTTCGCCTAATTGATTTCCTTCATAAGAAAAAATAACCTTACCTATAACATCATTCACTTTTATAGGAGCTTTTATATAATTTGGTTTTTCAATCTTTTTTTCAACCTTTTCCATATCTATATTTTTATCCATTAAATAATAAAAATCTTCTTTAGATGATAATAAAATATGATTTCTCTTAAATGAAAGTTTTAATTTAATTTCATCAACAGAAGTATTTTTACCAACTATTTTTTTAAATATAAAATTATCAAAAGCCCAATTATATAAATTTATACCATCTATAAACGCATAATTATCTGTAAATTTTTTTCCACCGCTATCATACATCGGTCCACCCATAGTTACAAGCATATAGTTATACCCATTTTTAGAAGCAGTAGAAATTAAATTTCTACCTGCTTTATCAGTTGTTCCTGTTTTTATTCCTTTAGCATAACTATAATAATATTTTCCACCTCTATTTTTATCAATCATCAAATTTGTATGTACAACATATCTAGATTTTTCATGCTTATTTGTTGGCTTCATTTCATATCTATTAGTAGTAGATATTTTATTGAATATAGGGTTTTCCATAGCATATTTAGATATTATATACATATCTTTAGCTGTTGTATACTGATCTTTATTATCTAGCCCATGCGGATTCATAAAATTTGTATCCATTGCCCCTAACTCTTTGGCTTTATCATTCATCATAGATACAAATTTATCTATACTACCTTCACCTATATAATCCGCAAGTATACTTGCGGCCTCTCCTGCTGATTGTAAAACTAATGCATATAATAAATCTTCTACTGCAACAATTTCACCTCTTTTTATATCTGCATTTGATATATTAATATTTACAAATTCATCATAAATATATCCCTTTGATTCTATTTTTGTATTTTGTATATCATCAATATTTTCAATAGTTAGAATAGCTGTCATAATTTTTACCAAAGATGCAGGGGCTATTTTTTTATTAGGATTTTTTTCATAAATTACAGTTTCGCTATCTGTATTAACCATATAGACAGATTCACTATTAACTATTGGCATTGATTTTTTATTTTCTTCCGCATAAGAAACATGTCCAATAAATATATTATAAAATATAATATAGAGAAGAAATATAGATAATATTTTTTTCATCTTTGCTCCTTTTTCCTATAAAATGATTTATAATAAATTATACCATATTATATAAACAAGGTTAATATGATTTAGTATATATTTTATACATATATTATTATTATAAAATTTTTTGGAGGATTTATGCATAATACAAATATAATTGTCGCTCAATCAGGAGGACCAACATCCGCTATAAATTCATCTTTAGCCGGAGTTATACAAAAAGCCATAGAGTCAAATATAAAGATATACGGAAGCTTCTATGGAATAGAAGGAATTTTAAATGATAAAATTACATTATTAAATAATCAATTTAAAAAACAAAAAGATATAGAAAATCTCAAATATACACCCGCTATGGCCTTAGGCTCATGTAGATATAAATTATCAAATTCTAAAAAAGAATTTGATATAATTATTAATCGTTTTAAACAATATAATATAGGATATTTTTTATATATTGGCGGAAATGACTCTATGGATACGGTGAATAAAATTGCAAAATATTTTAAGGAAATAAAATTAGATATAAAAGTTATTGGCATTCCAAAAACTATTGATAATGATCTTATATTAACAGATCATACACCGGGATTTGGAAGTGCTGCAAAATATATAGCTACAACTATCACTGAATTAATTAGAGATATATCTATATATAATATATCATCTGTAACAATTGTAGAAGTTATGGGAAGAAACACTGGATGGCTTACTCTAGCTGCGGGAATACCATTTTTCTTAAACAGATTACAACCAGAAATAATATGTATACCTGAAGTTCCTTTTTGTGAAAAAGATTTTTTAAAACGCATAAACCAAGGAATAACCAATAACACTCCTATTATAGCCGTAGTTAGTGAAGGTTTAAAAAATAAAAATGGTTCTTATCTAGGTGAGGATTGTAAAAGTGGAGTAGTAGACACATTTGGACACACATATCTCTCTGGAGTTGGTAAATATTTAGAAAATATAGTTAAAAAAAATATTGGATGTAAAGTTAGATCTATAGAATTAAATCTTATGCAACGATGTTCTGCTCATCTATCATCTAAAACAGATTTAGACGAAGCTTTTAATATTGGATATGACGGTGTTACAAATGCTCTAAACGGCAAAACAGGAATAGCAATGGTATATAATAGAATATCTTCATCACCATATAATATAACCAATTTTTATGTAGATGTAGATTTAATTGCAAATAAAGAAAAGAAAGTTCCTGATAAATGGTTTGATCTATATAATCCTGAAATCCAAAAAGAAATTTTGGACTATATTCTCCCATTAATTAAGGG
>CAMTHN010000064.1 GCA_947072265.1 uncultured Clostridia bacterium
ATATATAGAATTATACTATGCTTTTTGTTATAATGTGCTAAAGTTGAAAAATTAATATTTAAATACATAAATACAAAATAAATATTTTTGTAAATATATATTTTAAATTATATATTTACATTCTTTTTTATGCGTATAAATATGTAACTATTTTTTGGAGGTATTATAAGTGAGTAAAAAATATGTTTATCTTTTTTCAGAAGCTAATGGTTCTATGAAAGAAATCCTTGGTGGTAAGGGTGCAAACCTAGCAGAAATGACAAACCTTGGTATGCCTGTTCCACAAGGATTTACTGTTTCTACAGAAGCTTGTACCAAATATTATGAAGATGGAAAAAATATTTCTTCTATTATTGAGAAAGAAATATTTTCTCAACTTACAGAATTAGAAAATATTTCCGGCAAAAAATTTGGAGATCCTTCTAATCCCCTATTAGTTTCTGTTAGATCTGGAGCGAGAGCTTCTATGCCTGGCATGATGGATACTATTCTTAACCTAGGTCTAAATGATAAAGTTGTTGAAGGAGTAGCAAAACTTACAAATAATGATCGTTTTGCTTATGACTCTTATCGTAGGTTTATACAAATGTTTTCTGATGTTGTTATGGATGTTTCAAAACATCATTTTGAAAAAATTATAGATCAAATGAAACAAAAAAAAGGTGTAACATTAGATACTGATTTAACTGCTGACGACCTTAAAGAAATGGTTGTAAAATTTAAGGAATATTATAAATCACAAAAAAATGAAGATTTTCCTTCAGATCCAAAACTACAACTTATGGAATCTATAAAAGCAGTTTTCAGATCTTGGGACAATCCTAGAGCTATATTTTATAGAAGAATGAACGATATTCCTGCTTCTTGGGGAACTGCTGTAAACGTACAAATGATGGTTTTTGGAAACACTGGGGACACTTCTGGAACAGGAGTTGCTTTTTCTAGAAACCCATCAACAGGTGAAAAAAAGCTATATGGAGAATTTCTAATCAATGCACAAGGAGAAGATGTTGTTGCTGGAATTAGAACACCTCAAACAATAGATGAATTAAAAGATATTATGCCTGAAATTTATAATGAATTTGTTTCTATTGTTGATAAACTAGAAGAACATTATAGAGATATGCAAGATATGGAATTTACTATTGAAAACAAAAAACTTTATATGCTTCAAACTAGAAGCGGAAAAAGAACAGCATCTGCTGCACTTCAAATTGCTTGTGATCTTGTTAATGAAAAAATGGTTGATAAAAAAACCGCTGTTTCTATGATAGATCCAAAACAACTTGATGCTCTTTTACACCCTCAATTTGACATAAAAGCTATAAAAAATGCTACTCCTATTGGATCTGCTCTTCCTGCTTCACCTGGTGCTGCTTGTGGAAAAGTTGTTTTCACCGCTGAAGATGCTGTGGAATGGACTAAACGAGGAGAGATTATAATTCTTGTTCGTTTGGAGACTTCTCCAGAAGATATAGAAGGTATGCATGTTGCTCAAGGAATTTTAACAGTTCGTGGAGGTATGACTTCTCATGCCGCTGTTGTTGCTCGTGGAATGGGAACTTGTTGTGTTTCTGGATGCGGAGATATAAAAATGTCTTCTAAATCCTTTGAATTAGACGGAAAAACAATTAAAGAAGGCGACTATATTTCTCTAGACGGATCTACTGGTAAAATTTATCTAGGTAAAATTGATACTGTTAAAGCAGAAATATCTGGAAATTTTGAAACAATTATGTCATGGGCTGATGAGTTTAGAACTATGAAGATTAGAACAAATGCTGATACCCCTATTGATGCAAAAACTGCTGCTTCTTTCGGCGCAGAGGGTATTGGTCTATGTCGTACAGAACACATGTTCTTTGAAGGCGATAGAATTAAATCTATGAGAGAGATGATTGTTGCAAAATCGGAAACTCAAAGAAGAAAAGCGTTAGACAAATTATTGCCTATGCAAAGAGGAGATTTTGAAGCTTTATACGAAGCTATGGGTGGACATCCTGTAACAATTCGTTATTTAGATCCTCCTCTACATGAATTTTTGCCTCATGCAGAAAAAGATATAATTTCTTTAGCAAAAGAAATGAATATTGAAGTGTCTGATCTTAAATCTATTATTGATTCATTACATGAATTTAATCCTATGATGGGACATCGTGGATGTAGACTTGCTGTTTCTTATCCTGAAATTGCTGAAATGCAAACAAGAGCTGTTATAGAAGCAGCAATAAATGTTAAGAAAAAGCATACTGACTGGAATATTATTCCTGAAATAATGATACCTCTTATTGGAGAAGTTCGTGAATTTGAATATGTTAAAAAAATTGTTGTTGAAACAGCTGATAAAATTATAAAAGAAAGTGGTTTGAAACTAGAATATAAAGTTGGAACAATGATTGAAATTCCTAGAGCTGCTCTAACTGCCGATGAGATTGCTAAACACGCTGATTTCTTTAGTTTTGGAACAAATGATCTAACACAAATGACTTTTGGGTTTAGCCGTGATGATGCTGGAAATTTCCTAGATCATTATTATGATAAAAAAATATATGAGAACGATCCTTTTGCTAGATTAGATCAAGTTGGCGTTGGTAAACTTATTGAAATGTCTGTGAAACTTGGAAGACAAACAAAATCTGATCTTAAACTTGGAATATGTGGAGAACATGGCGGAGATCCTTCTTCTATAGATTTTTGTTATAATTTAGGTCTTGATTATGTTTCATGTTCACCTTTTCGTGTTCCTATAGCTAGACTTGCAGCTGCACAATCTGCAATAAATAAAAAATAATATTAATTTATATAATTATAAAAAATAGACAATAACTTTAAGTTATTGTCTATTTTTTATAATTATTGGCAATAATAAGTTTTAAAATAAAAATTAATTATTAAGGTGTATAAAATATGAAAAAAAAAATAATATTAGTATATGGAGCCTTATGTCTAGGATTTAGTTTTCTTTCTATAAGAATAGGATTTTTATCAACATCAAATAATTTAAAACAAACCGCACAAAATCAATCATCTTATAATATAAATATATATAAAAATAGAGCAAATATATATGATAAAAATTTTAATAAACTTGTTAATCAAGATAGCCAATATATAGCAACTTTTTTTCCAACAAATGACAATATAGAAAGTATAATAGATTCTATCGGTATAAAGCATCGTGGAAAAATAATAGAATCTTTGAATAAAAATCCCCTGTCCATACCTATAGAAAATAATATTATAAATAAAGATATAGATGTTTTTAATAAATTCAATAGATATAGTGCAAACCAAATTTTACCTCATATTATAGGTCATCTTGATAATAATGGTAATGGAGCAACAGGGATTGAAAAATCTTTTAATAATTTTTTAAATAATAATTCAACATCCAAATCAATAAAATATTATAAAGATGCCAAGGGTAATATAATATCAAATAACAAATCTGAAATTTCGACAAAATTAGAAAATGATTCAGGTGTTGTTTTAACAATAGATAAAAAAATTCAAACAATAATAGAAGATATAGGTAAAAAAACTATACAAAAAGGAGCTATTGTTATAATGGATCCTTTTAATGGTGATATAGTTGGCTCGGCTAGTTTCCCTTCTTTCTCTCCAGATAATTTAATAGAATATATAAATGATAAAGAAAATACACCAATGATAAATCGTAGTCTAACACCATTTAGTGCAGGATCTACATTTAAAATAGTAACAACAGCTATTGCATTAGAATCAGGGATAAAAAAAGATCAAAAATATAATTGTAAAGGACAGATAAACGTCGAAAACCATATTATAAAATGTCATAATCTAAATGGACATGGAATTATAGATATGGAACAGGCCTTATCTGTTTCATGCAATCCATATTTTATAGATATAATATTTAAATTAGATCCAGAAAAAATAATATCCATTTCAAATAGACTATCCTTTGGACAAGGATATGACCTTACAGAAACTATGAAAACTTCAAAAGGATATTTTCCAAATATGTTAGATTTAGAAGATAAAATTGAGATGGCAAATTTAAGTTTTGGTCAAGGAAAGTTATTAGCAACACCTATACAAATTGCACAACTTATATCAAGTATCGTAAATAATGGGAAAACTCCTATCCCCTCTATAGTTAAAGGAGTTTCTAATGATGGAAAATCTATATCTATATTATCAAAAAAACAACCTCAAATAATAGCAATAAATTCCAAAACTTCAACCACAATAAAAGATTTTTTAATTAATAATATTATGAACAACTCTATACAAAAAGCAAAACCTAAAACAATTTCTGCGGGAGGTAAAACCTCTACAGCACAAACTGGAATTTTTAAAAAAAACCCTAACAATAACCAAGAAAATATTGAAATTGTACAAACTTGGTTTGGTGGTTTTTTTCCTGCAGAAAATCCACAATATGTATGTGTAATCCTTCTAGAAGATGGAGATACAGGAAATAATTCTGCCGCTCCTATATTTAGCGAGATTGCAGATAAAATAAATTTAAACTACCTTATATATTAATATATAAGGTAGTTTAAATT
>CAMTHN010000065.1 GCA_947072265.1 uncultured Clostridia bacterium
CTTATATAGTTATCTTTATGCGTAAAAGAAAATATAAAAATAAGAGGTAGTAAAATTTTATGAATATATTATACTTAGTTATACCCTGTTATAACGAAGAGGAAGTTATAGAGCATACTTCCAGCAGACTAATTAATAAATTAGATAGTTTAATAGAAAAAAAGAAAATTTCAGAAAAAAGCAAAATTATGCTAGTTGATGACGGTAGTAAAGATAAAACTTGGGAAATTATATCTAAATTAAATAAAGAAAATAAAAAAATAATCGGTTTGAAATTATCCAGAAATAAAGGGCATCAAAATGCCCTTCTTGCTGGACTTATGACAGCTAGAAAACATTGCGATGTAAGTATATCATTAGATTCTGATTTACAAGATGATATATCTGCTATAGACAAATTTTATGAAGAATTTGAAAAAGGAAATGAAATTGTTTATGGTGTTAGAAGTTCTAGAAAGAAAGATACATTCTTTAAAAAACACTCTGCATTAGCATTCTATAAAATTATGAATAAACTTGGGGTAGATATTGTTCATAATCATGCTGATTACCGTCTTATGAGTAAAAGAGCTTTAGATTCTTTATCACAATATGAAGAAAGTAATTTATTTTTACGTGGTATTATTCCATTAATAGGATATAAGTCTTCTATTGTAAAATATATAAGGAATGAAAGATTTGCTGGAACTTCCAAATACCCTTTAAAAAAAATGATTTCTTTTGCTTTAGACGGTATAACTTCGTTTTCTATAAAACCAATAAGATTAATACTTTCCTTAGGAATTATTATATTTATATTAAGCGCTATTGTTTGTATATATTCTATTATAGCAAAAATTATTGGACAAACAGTCGATGGATGGACAACAATCGTCGCATCTATATGGATGATAGGCGGAATACAACTTTTATGTATTGGTGTTTTAGGCGAGTATATAGGAAAAATTTATAATGAAGTTAAAAAAAGACCAAGATTTATAATAGAAAATTTTTTAAATGATGATAATTTAGAAAAAAAAGATAAGGAAGTTGATTAAATGGAAATATATTTTGATAATTGTGGAACAACAAAACCTTCTGAATTTTTCATATCTCATTTATCAAAATTTTTATTATCCGATAACTATGGAAATCCATCATCACTACATAAAAAAGGTATTCACGCAGATAAAATTTTACAAAATTCTAAAAATATCCTAGCGTCCATATTTAAATGTGAAGCAAACGAAATAATTTTCACATCAGGAGCAACACAGAGTAATAACATAGCTATACTAGGATTTGCTTCTAAATTTAAGAATAATAATAAAAATATTATAACATCATCAATAGAGCATCCCTCTGTTATATCTACTCTTTATTCACTAAAAAAATATGGATTTGAAATTATAGAAATTTCCCCAAGAAATGACGGCAATTTTTATCAAGAAGACTTTACAGAAAAAATAAATAACAACACAATAATGATATCTATAATGAGCGTAAATAACGAAACCGGATCTATTCTTCCTATAAAAGAAATTTCAGATAATGCTAAAATAATATCACCAGATATTATAATTCATTCAGATATAGTACAATCTTTAGGTAAAATAGATATGAAGTTTGATGAATTAAAAAATATAGATATATTTACATTTAGTGGACACAAACTCTATTCTCCAAAAGGTATAGGTGGTTTAATTATACGTAAAAATGTTAAATTAAACCCTATTATATTTGGTGGAAATCAACAAAATTCGATAGTTCCAGGAACAGAAAATCTAGCATATATACACTGTCTGAGTTTGAATTTATTAAATATATGTGATAATATAGAAAAAAATATGAATGTATATAAAAATTTGTATGAATATTTTATAAAAAACATAAATAAATATAATTTTATAAAACTTGGTTTATTTGGGAAAACAGTGAACCATATAATAAATATAAGTGTAGATAGGATACACTCAGAAATTTTAGTTAATTTTTTATCATCACACAATATATTTGTATCTTCTGGAGCTAGCTGTTCTAAAGGCAAAAAAAGCCGAATATTAAAAGAATTTAAACTATCTAAAGATGAACTAAACTCATCTTTACGCATTAGTTTTTCTATATATAATACAAAAGAAGAAATTGATATTTTTTTTGATATTATTGATCTTGCTAAAAGACAGATATTAAACTTCTAATATCTGTCTTTTAAATTATTTTAATGAAAATGATGGTGTTTTTATGAAAGAAATAATACTTATAAAAAATGGAGAAATTGCATTAAAAGGTCTTAATAGAGGAAATTTTGAATCTATACTTATTAAAAATATAAATAAAAAAATTAAAAATTTAGGTAATTTTAAAATATCAAGATCACAATCTGCAATATATATAGAGCCTATTGACAATAATATAAATATTGATATAGTATTAGATAAACTTAAAGATGTATTTGGAATAGCAACTTTATGCAAGACTTTTGTTTTAGAAAAAGATTTTGATAAAATAAAAGAATATGCTATAACAAAATTTGATCATATTTTTAAAAATACATCATCTTTTAGAGTAGATGCAAAACGCGCAGACAAAAAATTTCCTATGTTATCAACAGAAATAGAATCAAAAATTGGAGAGTATGTTTCACAAAAATATAAAAATCTTTCTGTGAATCTTAAAAAACCCGAGGTGAATCTAACAATAGAAATCAGGGAAAAATTTGCATATATATATTGTGGAAAAATAGAGGGTGCAAAAGGTATGCCTATTGGATCCAGTGGTCATGGGATGCTTATGCTATCGGGTGGAATAGACAGTCCTGTTTCTGGGTATATGATGGCTAAAAGAGGTCTTCAGCTTTCTGCAATCCATTTTATAGCCCCACCTTATACAAGTGACAAAGCAGAGGAAAAAGTTAAAGAATTAGCTTTAAAACTATCAAGGTATACTAATACAATATCTTATTATTCTATTAATTTTACAGAAATACAACTTGCAATAAAAAAGTATTGTGATGAAAATCTCTTTACAATTATTATGAGACGTATTATGATTTTAATTTCTGAAAAAATTTCTGTATTAAATAATATAGATTGCCTAATAACAGGCGAAAGTTTGGCACAGGTTGCAAGTCAGACACTTAAATCTATTTCATGCACAAACGAGATATCTAATATTCCAATATTTAGACCTCTAATAGGGATGGATAAACTTGAGATAATAGATATAGCAAAAAAAATTGACACTTTTGAGACATCTATTCTACCATATGAAGATTGTTGTACTATTTTTACACCAAAACATCCTAAAACTAAACCAGATATAGCTTCTGTTAAAATAAATGAAAGTAAATTCGATTTTATGCCGATAATAGAAAAAGCAATACTATCCGTAAAATTAGAAATGATTAGTAATTATTAAAAAGGAGTCATATAATGTTTAATCGTAATAAATACAAAAAACCATTATATAAAAGAATTTTAATATATATATTTCCTTATAAAGGAGATTCTATAAAAGAAATTATAAGAAAATTCATATTTTTAATATCGATAATTGCCATAATACTATCATCCATATATATTGTAAATTATTTAATTAAGCATATAGATACCACAATATCCGAACAAAACTTACAAGAAATATATGATAATAAACCAACTAAAGAACAAATAAAAAATCTTCCTCATGGAGTTTTAGAACAGTATGCTGGTCTTATAAATATAAACCCAGATATAGTTGGGTGGATACGTATTCCAAATACAAAAATAAATCATCCTGTTGTTCAAGCTAAAGATAATGATTTTTATCTTTATAAAGATTTTAATAAAAAATATGATGATCATGGAATACCATTTGCAGATTTTAGAAATAATATGTCTAAAAATAATGCTTCTACAAACACAATACTATATGCACATAACATAAATGGAGGAAGATTATTTGGAGATGTAAATAAATATAGAAAAATTTCATTTTACAAAGAAAATCCAATACTCGAATTTAATTCTTTATATGAAAATAGAAAATATAAAATATTAAGTATATTTATAACCGATGTAGATCAATCTGATCCTAATTTTTTTAATTATCATGATTTTATAGAAAATAGCTCTGACATATCTTTTAACCAGTATATAAAAAAAATTAAAGATAGGCAGCTATACGATACAAAAGTTGATGTTAACTCTAATGATAAGCTTCTAACTCTATCAACTTGTATAAACGAAATAGAAGGCTCTAGATTGGTACTAGTTGCTAGACAAATTAGGACAGGTGAAAGTGAAACTATAGACACATCAGATGCAAAAGTTAATTCAAATCCTATATACCCAAATTCATACTATAAAAAATATGGAAATAAAATTCCTTCAATTAATTAAAATTTGTCCGATTTAATATACGATACAAAATTTATAATATAAAATGAAGGAATGTTTAATATATGTATACTGATAATAGAAAAAGAATCGCTATATCAATAATAGTATTTATTATTATTATCTTTATTTTAACTGGATTCTCTAATAAAATAGAAAATCCAAACATTAAAAAAGATGAATCATATGCTTC
>CAMTHN010000066.1 GCA_947072265.1 uncultured Clostridia bacterium
CAACCATCGGAATATGATGAAAAACAAAAACATATAAAAAAATATTACATATTCAGATATTCAGATATTATTTATAAAATAATAAGTTTAATATATCACTATTATTATATAAATAATATCTTCTTTCGTGAAATGTATTAAACAGATTTTAATTTGATATAATAATCCTTGTTAAAGTTCTATTATAGTTTTTTATTATTACTTATGATATAATAGTAGAAATTAAATTACATATATTAATTATAATATAAAATAACCTTATTATATGTTATTTTATGTAAACTATTACTATAAGGTGCGTGAAAATATGAGAAAAACAAAAATAATTTGTACTCTTGGTCCTTCTACAGACAATACAGAAACTCTTAGACAACTAATGGTTAAAGGAATGAATGTTGCAAGATTTAACTTTTCCCATCAAACACATCAGGATCATAAAAAAAGATTCGATGCTGTTGTAGCTTTAAGAGAAGAACTAAATCTTCCAATAGGAACTCTTTTAGATACTAAAGGTCCTGAAATAAGGTTAAAACAATTTAAAGATGGAAAAGTTTTTTTAGAAACAGGTTCAGATTTTATTCTAACTACAGAAGATATTTTAGGTACAGAAAAAATATCGTCTATTACATATAAAGATCTTCCTGAAGACATAAATAAAGATACTAGAATACTTATAGATGACGGACTAATAGAATTAAAAGTTAAATCTTTTGATAATAAAAATATAATATGCGAAATTATAAACGGCGGTTTTGTATCAAACAATAAGGGTGTAAATGTTCCAGGTGTAAAATTATCTCTTCCATATATTAGTAAAAAAGATGAAGAGGATATTGCTTTTGGTGTTAGAACAGGTTTTGATTTTATAGCAGCTTCTTTTACAAGATCTGCAGAGGATGTTATGCAGGTTAGAAAAATTTTAAATAAAAATAATTGTAAATCTATAAAAATAATTGCAAAGATTGAAAACGCTGATGGAGTTAATAATATAGATGAAATTATACAATCTGCAGACGGAGTAATGATTGCAAGAGGAGATATGGGTGTAGAAATTCCATACGAAACTCTTCCAGTTTTACAAAAAATGATTATAAAAAAATCTTATAATGCCGGAAAACAGGTTATAACGGCCACACAAATGCTAGATAGTATGATGAAAAACCCAAGACCAACCAGAGCAGAAGCAACAGATGTAGCAAATGCAATATATGATGGAACAAGTGCAATAATGCTTTCTGGAGAAACTGCTGCGGGTATGTATCCTGTTGAATCTCTTACTGCTATGGCTAACATCGCAAAAAAAGCTGAAAAAGATATAGACTATGTAAAAAGATTTAACACTAGAGATATTAATGGCTCAATAAGTGTAACAAATGCTATATCTCATGCAACAGTTACAACTGCACATGATTTAAAAGCAAAATCAATAATAACTGTAACAAAATCAGGAAAAACAGCAAGAATGATTAGTAAATATAGACCTCTAGCACCAATAATTAGCTGCTCATCAATAGCAACAGTTTGTAGACAGCTAAATCTTTCATGGGGAGTAACTCCTGTTATTGTTGATGAAAAAGATAATACAGACACTCTTTTTGACCATTCTGTTAGAAGAGCCGTTGATGAAGGTTTAGTTTCTAGCGGAGATCTAGTTGTTATAACAGCTGGAGTTCCCCTTGGTGTTCCTGGAACCACAAATTTATTAAAAGTTCATATTGTAGGAGACATATTAATATCTGGAACAGGTATAACAAACAATAAAACTTGCGAAAATCTTTGCATATGCCAAAATGAAAAAGAAGCATTAGAAAATTTTAAAAATGGAGATATATTAGTTATTCCTGAAACTACTAATAATATACTTCATCTAATCAAAAGTGCTTCTGGTATTATCGTTGAAAGCGAATCAGAATCATGCCATGCTGCAACTGTCGGACTCGCATTAGATATACCAGTTCTTATAGGATGTAAAAATGCAACAAAGATTCTTAAAAACGGAATAACTGTTACACTAGATGCAGCAAGAGGAGTTGTTTGTAGTAACACTCTTTTAGATAAATAATATAAAAATTATTAAAGATTATATAAATTATATTTTAATTTATATAATCTTTAAAAAATAAAATAATAGGTTTGGTAATTTTATGTACAATATAAAGAAATATGAATATAAAAAAGTTTTTTTAATAGCAATGGCAACAGCTATTGCTATATTTTTGCCATTTATTCTTCTAGATAACGGAATGTTTATCTTTTTTGGAGACTACAATGTCCAACAAATACCTTTCTATAAGCTTGCACATGAAGCTATAAAATCAGGAAATATGGCTTGGAATTGGCATACAGATCTAGGTGCAAATTTTATTGGATCATATACATTTTATTTGCTTGGAAGCCCCTTTTTTTGGTTAACACTTCCTTTTCCAACTGAAATGGTTCCCTATCTTATGGGTCCATTGTTAATCTTAAAATTTTCTTTTAGCTCTTTAACAGCATATGCGTTTATAAGAAGATTTTCTAAAACATCTTCTTTCGCAATAATAGGAGGAATAATGTTTGCCTTCTGCGGTTTTAATATTTATAATGTCTTCTTTAATCACTTTAATGAATCTATCGTATTTTTCCCACTATTATTAATAGGATTAGAAGAATCAGTTATAAATAATAAAAAAGGCCTATTTGCTATAAGTATAGCTATAAATGCAATAGTTAACTATTTTTTCTTTGCTGGTCAAGTTGTATTTCTAATAATATATTTTATAATTCGACTCGGCTCAAAAGAATTTAATGTAAATTTTAAAAAGATATTAATACTAGCATTTGAATCTATTATTGGTGTATCTATGGCTGTGTTTATACTCCTCCCATCTGCCCTAGCTATATCAGGAAATTATCGAGTTTCAGAATTTTTAACTGGGTGGAACTTTTTATTATATAATGATGTGCAAAAATATCCTTCTATAATACATAGTTTGTTTTTCCCTCCTGATATTCCATCTAGACCAAATTTTTTTCCAGAAAATAATGCCAAATGGTCATCTATTGCGGCTATGCTCCCTCTATTCACTATGACTGCCGTTATATCATTTTTCAAATATACCAAAAAACATTGGGCAAAAACAATATTAATTATTTGTGGGATTATGGCTTTTATTCCTGGATTAAATAGTATGTTTTATGCACTAAATACATCATATTACGCTAGATGGTTTTATATGCCAATTCTTATAATGGCACTAATAACAACTCTATCTTTAGAAAATAAAAAGATCGATATTCGTTATGGAATTAAATTTTCATTATATACAGTAATAGCATTCTCTATAATAGGAATCATACCTGTTATGAAGGATAATATATTAAAATGGGGAGGACTTCCACCCTCTGCTCTAAAATTTTGGCTAAGTGTAATGGTATCTTTAGTCTCTTTATATATAGTTTATATACTTATAACTAAATATAAAAAAAACTCAAGAATGCTATTCTCTCTAAGTCTTTATTCGGTATGTATCATAAGTGTTATATATTCAATTATATTTATATCATCAGGAAAGGTACACTCTTTTCATGAACGAGATATTATAGATAAAGGATTAAATGCTCCTAAAACTCTAAACCTTCCTAAAGATGAATTTTATAGAATTGATATACTAAATGGAATGGATAACTGGGGTATGTATTGGGGGATGTCAAATATTCAAACATTTCATAGTGTGGTTCCTCCTTCTATAATGGAATTTTATCCAGAGTTAGGCATAGAAAGAAATGTCCATTCAAAACCTCCAGCAGAACAATATGGACTACGAGGTCTTCTTTCTGTAAAATATATATTAACAGAAGATAAAGAAGAAAATAAAGTTGATACACCTGGATTTTCTTTTTTAGATACAAGAGGTGGATTTAGAATATATAAAAATGATCTATTTTTACCAATGGGCTTTACATATGACTATTATATAGATAAAAATATGTTTGAAAATTACCCAGAAAAGAAAAGAAATTTGTTATTAATGAAAGGTATATATTTAGATGGTTTAGAAATAAAATTTCCACACCTATTAAAAAAACTTCCTAATGATATAGCTCAAAATTCATATCCAAACGACTATATGAAGGATACTGCAAACAGGAAATCTCAATCTAGTTATGAATTTGAAACAAATAATAAAGGTTTTATATCAAAAATAAATCTAGATAGAGAAAATCTTGTTTTCTTTAGTGTTCCATTTGATAAAGGTTGGAAAGCATATGTAAACGACGAACCAGTAGAAATAATAAAATCAAATATAGGATTCATGTCTGTTGTTGCTCCAGAGGGTGATAATAAAATTGTTTTTGAATACAAAACTCCTGGTTTAAAAATTGGAGTTATTATATCTATAATATCAGGTATAATAT
>CAMTHN010000067.1 GCA_947072265.1 uncultured Clostridia bacterium
GAGTTTAATTATTCTAAAATAAATAATTACGGTTATAAATATATAACAGGAGAATATATAATTTTATTAAATAATGATATAGAAATATTGTCAAAAAACTGGATAGAAGAAATGCTAATGTATGTACAAAAAAAAGATATAGGAATATGTGGAGCAAAGCTATATTATCCAGACGAAACTATACAACACGCGGGAGTTATAATAGGTATAAATGGAGTTGCTGGACATTCTCATAAAAATATTGGAAGGTATGAAACGGGGTATTTTAAAAGATTGTGCTTAACACAAGAACTTTCTGCTGTTACTGCGGCTTTGCTTATGATTGATAGAAAAGTTTTTGATGATGTTGGTAAATTGGATGAAGAGAAATTTAAAGTTGCGTTTAATGATGTTGATCTTTGTTTACAATCTGTTAAACATGGAAAAAAGGTTATATTTAGCCCGTATGTAGAAGCATATCATTATGAATCTAAAAGTAGAGGTCTTGATAATGATAATGGTGCTAAACAGAAGAGGTTTGAGGGAGAAGTTAATAATTTTTATCAACGATGGGATGATAAATTAAAAAAAGGAGATCCGTTTTATAATATTAATTTAAGTTTAAAAACAGAAGATTTTACTTTAAAATAAAAAACAAGGTGTATAAATATACACCTTGTTTTTTATATAATAGCTCTATCCAGAATTCCAGATAAAAAAGCAAGGATAATACCATAATTTGTAATAGGTATATTCTGATTTTCACAAATATGTATTCTATTTATAAGTGTCTTTTTATTTATCATACATCCACCGCAATGTATAACAAGTTTATATTTATCTATATGATCTTTTGGAAAATCATAACCAATTTTATAATCAAAATTAAGTGTTCCGCCTATAAATTTATTTAAAGCAGAAGGTATTTTATACCTTCCAATATCTTCATGAGAAATATTATGTGTACAGCTTTCTAACATCAATATATTATCACCTGTTTTAAGAGTTTTTATAGTTTCTACACCTTTTATAAAGGTAGATATATCACCCTTTTGTCTAGCAAGAAGAATAGAAAAAGATGTTAATTTTATTGTAGGTGGAACTATCTTATCAACCTGTTTAAAGATTTGAGAATCTGTTATAACAAGGTCTATATTATTTAGATTAGATAGAGCGTATTCTAGTTGTGTATCTCTAACTATATATGCATTTATATTATTATCTAAAGCGTCCCGTATAATTTGAACTTGAGGAAGGATTATTCTTCCTTTTGGTGTTTCAGAATCTATAGGAACGACTAATACTATATTTCCGCCATGTGGGATAATATCAGATAATATAGATGTATCTTGATGATTATCTTCTAATCTGCTTATTATTTCTTCTTGTAAATCTATAATATGATGGTTGTTTTCAGAAGATATAAAAATAGCGTTTGGATATTTATCTTTTAAGTAGTTTAATTGAATATCAGAAATTTTATCAATTTTATTAAATATTAAAATATAATTAGTATTAAACTCTTTAATTTTTGATTTAAATATGTGAAAATTTTGGAATTTAAGATCAGAAGAGTCCATAATATATAAAGCTAAGTCTATTGTGGGTATTATTTCTATAGTTTTATCTATTCTCTTATCTCCAAGATTTGTGTTATCCAAAAATCCGGCGGTGTCTATAAATAAAACCGGGCCAAAAGGAAGAAGCTCCATAGATTTTTTTACAGGGTCAGAAGTCGAACCATTTATAGGTGAAGTTATGGAAAGATCCTGACCTATGATAGCGTTGAAAACAGAAGATTTTCCACTATTTGTATTACCAAATAGACCTATGTGCGGTTTTGATCCTCTAGGTGTATTCTCCATAATATTTCTCCTTTTTATAAATATAGGTCTCTTTTTCCAGCTTCTAATTCTTTAAGGTTTTTTATTGTTAATTTTTTTATATCATCACGGTCTATATTCTCTATTTCTGATTTTATCATTTTGTCTGCAAGTAATATAAACTCTTTATCTCCATAATCAAGGGCGTATTCTTTAAGAGTCATTAGAGCGTTAGGAGTGCATACATATTGAATTGTACCAGCTTTAGCAAGTGCCATAAAACGATCTCCAGTTCGACCTTTTCTATAACATGCTGTACAATAACTTGGTATATATCCATCTTTTAAAAGAGATTTCATAACTTCTAGAGGACTTCTTTCATCTGATGTTTCAAATTGTTTTACCTGTTCTTCACCTTGTTCTATCTTTTGATATCCTCCAACACCAGTGCTAGATCCAGCAGAAAGTTGACTAATACCATAAAGAAGAGCTTCTTTTCTCATCTTTTTAGACTCTCTAGTAGAAAGTATCATTCCCGTATATGGAACAGCAATACGTATAATGGCTATAATTTTTTTAAAATCACTATCAGATATAATATATTTATAGTCTTCAAAAGAAACACCTTCTGCTGGTTTTAACCTAGGGAGAGATATTGTATGAAAACCGACACCATATTTATCTTCTAGATGTTGGTTATGCAACATTAAAGCCAAAACTTCAAATTTTGGATCGTATAATCCAAATAAAACACCAGCACCAACATCGTCTATCCCTGCTTCCATAGCTCGATCAAAAGCATTTAGGTGATATTCATAATCTCCTTTAAGAGATTTTGGATGCATAAATTCATAAGTTTCTCTATGGTATGTTTCTTGGAATAGAATATATGTTCCTATCTGAGCTTGTTTTAATTTTTTATAATTTTCTACAGATGTTGCCGCAATATTTACATTTATACGTCGGATAGATCCGTTTTGATTATCTTGAGTTTCGTATATAGTTTTAAGACATTCTGTAGTATATTCCAAAGGGGTATTTACTGGATCTTCTCCTAGTTCTAAAGCTAGACGTTTATGACCCATTTTTTCTAAAACCTGAACTTCTTTTTGGATTTCTTCTTGTGTAAGTTTTCTTCTATTAAAAATATTATCACGTTTATATCCACAATAAACACAGTTATTTACGCAATAGTTGCTAACATATAAAGGAGCAAACATAACAATTCTTTTTCCATATATAGAAGATTTTATATCTCCAGCAATTTTGTATATTTCATCTATCTGTTCTTGTTCATCTATTTGAAGAAGAATAGCAATATCTTGGGGTGATAAGCCCATCTTCGTTTTTGCTTTTTCTATAATTTTTTGAATATCTAATTTTGTTGTATTTTTAGAATTTTCTAGCAAATCATATATAATTTTATCATCAATAATCATCTTTAACTCTCCCATATTTAATATAGTATTAGTTAATCTTATCTATATTTTCTTTAGCCCATGAAATATTATCACCACGTGTAACCTCTACAGAAAATCCAGATTTATTAATACGGCGCTCTATACAAACACGGCATTCCGCCGCTTCGTCACCTGTACAGATTTTTCCATCATATAAAGAATATTTTTCACGAACTCTAGTAGGGGAGAGGTTGGGCATAACCACGTTTCCTCCTGCTTTTATACCCTTTTCTCTTCCTGTAGGATCAATACTTCCTAAAGCTGTTGTAGAAGGAAGAAGTACATCTGGTAGCAGAAGACGAACCAACGCCATCATAGTTACAGTTTTTTCGACTGTACCACCAGCATATTCTTTCAAAGGTGTGTCGGTGTGAGGAATAAAAGGACCAATTCCACACATATGAGGATGAAGATCTTTAACAAATCTAAGATCTTCCGCAAGATGTTCATTGGTTTGATTAGGCAGACCAACCATAAATCCAGCGCCTATTTGAAAACCTATTTCTCGTAAGTTTTCTAAACATTTTTTTCTAGAGTCAAATGTTTCTCCAGGATGTAATGTAGAATATAGTTGTTTGTTTGCTGTTTCATGTCTAAGAAGATACCTATCAGCACCAGCGTCAAACATTTTTTTATAAGACTTATAGCTTCTTTCTCCTAAAGAGAGTGTTATAGCATTTTTTGGGTATTTGTTTTTTATGATAGTAATGATTTCTACCATTTTATCATCAGAAAAGAAAGGATCTTCTCCTCCTTGTAGAACATAGGTTTTATATCCTAGATTATCCCCCATTTCTACACATTCTAAAATGTCATCCATTGTTAATCGATATCTATCAGCATTTTTATTGCTAGATCTTATTCCACAATAAAGACAGTCTTTTTTACAATAATTTGTAAACTCTATTAGCCCGCGTAGATACACTTTATCTCCATATGTTTTCATTCTAGTATCGTTGGATTTTTTTATTAGATATTCTCGCTCTTCTAAAGTCATATTATCAAGTATATAAACCAGTTCATTATAAGGAAGATTATTATTTTTATATAAGCTGTCTATTAAATTAACTATATTCATAAGCACCTTCTTAAATATTTATATGTATAATTTATAAAATCTTTTTAT
>CAMTHN010000068.1 GCA_947072265.1 uncultured Clostridia bacterium
GGCGGCGCTATAGGTGCTGGCCCTGCTGGTGGTTGCGGTGGCGGTGGCGGTGATTGAGACACCGGTCCTCCTGGTGGTGGAATGTTTGGCTGTTGAGGTGGCTGTTGGATTCCAACAGCTGCAATACTGCTATTTAGATTAACATCCGTTTGCCATACATCAGTATAACTATCTGCATTTGAAAGAAACGATTTATCATTTTGAACTAATGTAGAATCATCTATATCAGAATTTTTCAAACATATATTTTCAGCGTTAATCTCAACTTCTTTACCCGATAAATCAAATTGATCTTCAGAAATTAAATTTAAAATATTAGTTGTATAAATTGATATTTTAGATCCTCCAGTAGCACTATCTGTTTCAACTATTAATTTTGTTATATTATCATCTCTATTTCTAGATGCTAATATAATATTATCTTCACTTATAATAAAGCCTGATTCATTAGAGCATCCAGGTTCGGACATTACCATACCAACTGTATCATCTGTAATTATAGAATCATAACTTGATCCAGTTACCACATATTCTCCAAAATTATCTTCTAAACTTTGTGCTGTAACAATAGTATTTTCTAAAGGAAAACTAAAAAATTGTTGTTCATTAGGACAATAAAGAGCTTTTTTTATATATTTTTCATCATTTCCAACATAATTTGGAGTAATATCTAAATAAAGTTCTTTATCTGTTCTTAATATAGATTCTGCAAGCTCTATAGCTCCATTTGCAATAGTATTTGTATATAAATCAGAAGAAAGTTCTGCTATATCACAAGCAAAATATTCTGTCATAATAAATCTAGTATTAGGAATAACATTAGTAATAGCTTCTAAAACAACATATCTATTCAAACTTTGATTGGCGTTATTACCACTATAAACTGTAGATCCATAAGATCCATTAGTATTATAATGATCAAATGCAACAACTGTTCCTACTGGTATAAAATAATTATTACTACTAAAAGTTTTTCCGCTTACATAACCTCTTCTAAATTCTGTTTTAGTATGTTCTTTAATATCTGGTGTAGGCTTAAGACAATAATGATCTGCATATTTTTCTAAACTGTCTATATCTATAACTAAAAAATTATCCGGATCTACTCCAAAGAAAGCTGTGTTATATTGGTTTACAGAGAAAAATAAAGGCATAGAAAAAAAACAAGCAATTCTTTTTAATAATTCTAAAGAAGTTTCAGTTTTTATAAATATTATATTTCTATTATTAGAAATATGATCTTTAATAGCATCAGGAAGATCAATATTTGAAAAAACATCATGATCACTTACGATAACAGGACTATCATTATTTATCAAATTACAGTTTGGAAGATCATAAGGACCATTATACCACTTCAAAAAAATTCTTGTATAGTCCGAAAGAAATTGAATATAATTTGTATCGGGTAAATATAACATACCATTAAGAGAGTCTCTATAACCATCTATAGCAGCAGCGCTTAGTTGAAGTGTAATAATGCCATTGAGAGATATACCAATACCAGCAATTACACCTTTAAATAAATATCTTTTTTTATCTTTATCCAAATGTTTAGTCTTAGCTTTTGATTTACCAGATGAGGGTGCTTGATTATTAGTAGAAGCCTGATCGTCTTTAAATAAATAGATAGATACTCTTACTTCTAATTTATTAAATAAATATTTATTTATTTTTTCTACAAAATCAACATCTCCATTAAAACTAGCAATAGCACTTGGCAATTTTGATTGATTTTGTAAAATAAATATATCAGTTAAAGGAATTTTCAAATCTTTAAAATCAAAATTGTTTGCTCCAGTAGCATCGTAGAATATATCTACAAAACATTCATCTAAATTAATATCCGAAAATAATTTCATAATAATTCACCTCCTATATTTTATGTTTTTGAAATTCCATCTTTTGTTACAACTCCATTATTATCTATATCTAAAACCTTAATAACCCCTCCTAAAGATCTATTATTTTGATTATAGACTCCTTTATTAACAACAATTAAATCATCGCCATGAACATTTAAATCTGTTTCTGCTCTAACATATATTTTAGTATCGGATAAAAAGTTTATTTCATCAGCCTCCATATAAATCTCACCATCTTTAGATTCAAATATAGCTCCTGGTACAACCTGACCTTGTTGATTAATACTTTGTTTATTAATTTTAAAGAATCCATCGTATGTAACAGAACTTTCCTTATTTATAACACTATATTCTGTAATATCTTCATCACTATCATCATGTCGTATATTTATTGGATCTAAACTTGAATGTATAAATCCTGACGTAGAATCAACAGTTAAATTAGCTAAAACAAGAGAATTATTGGGTGGATATAAAGTATGTGAAGTATCCTCTTCTACTGTATGTGGTAAAACTAATTTGAACCCCATATATTCTCTTTCAGTTTTGTTATTGTCAATAATACCACGATCTATAGGTAATACGACTGGAAGTCTTCTATTTATCCCATTATCTACTATATCAAAATATCTAATTATTCCTTTAAAATAAATACTATGAAATGTTTTAATAACTTTACTATTTACTTCAAGATCAAAATCAACCATTTCTATACTTTCATAAGGGAAAAATTCAGCAGGATCCAAACTGCTTGGATATAAAACATTTTGAAACCCTTTATTACACATAATTATATGAGCAAAACATTTTACAACATTTGTTCCAGGTTCAGTATATACATTAACATAAGAAACAACACCCTCAACTACCATAGAGCTATCTGTTCGAAGATCGTTTAATTGCATAAAACTTCTATCAATTACTATTACAGAACCCACAGTTAAAATATCTTTTGTTTCAAATGCAAAAAAATTACCAAATGAAAGCGAAAGACTGCCATTACGTATTATAACATTCTTACCATACATAACAGAATTAGATAAAGAAAAAGTGAAAGCTTCAATACAATCTCCAATTACCGAAGAACTACTTTGTGTACCAAGACTACTTTCAGAATTTAAATATATTGGTGTAATTTCATCTGTTAAAACACCAAATTCAATATGAGTATTTTCTCCAGAATACCTAGCAATAATAGATTTAGAAAAAAACATTCCTTGTCTTCTAATAAACCCCCAAATATTTTCATCATAACAACAACCAATAGCAAGAATATCATGATAATTATCACCTGCTAATGATGTCTTAGTCAGTTCAGCTGGATCTTGTGAACTTTGCTCTAAATTAAGTTTTATATCAACTCCAGTGAGCCCTAACCCAGCTATAGTATCCGGTAAAGTTGAATCTAAAAAAACATTTACAAGGGTTTGTTTATCATGATCATACTTTATACTATTAGAAACAATATAAACTTTCATTGTTGAGGCAGGTTCAGAAACTCCATCAACGGTATTTATACCCGACATATTAAATTTCATAAATGTACCTTCAAATAATATATCTATTCCATCTGGACTAGATATAGTTAAATCTAAGTTAACCGATGAAGTGTATTTTTTTATAAATTTATCCAAATCACCTTTATCAGATAAATACAAATCAATATCAAAAATACATAATGCATGTCGATTTTGTTTATGGGCAATTTCTACAGAAGACATAACTAAAAGAGGAAATTGATAAACTATATAACCAGCTTTATTTTTGTGCTCAATATTTTTCTTTTTTGATTTCGATTTTTTAGGTTTTTTATCATCCTCGTCTTTTTTAGGTACAATAACAGCAGGAGGAGGAGTAGAAGGAGCAGGGTCAGGAGCAGCAGGCTCCTGTATAGATGGTAGCTCATATACCGGTTGAGCAGGAGTTGTAGTGTGGCGTGTACCCAGTCCTGTCACATCTTCAGAGTTTGCCACTTCTCGTTTTGGTTTAGTTATAACCACTTGTTCTGAAGTCATAACTGGTGGTGGCAGAATAACTGGTGGTGGGGTAGGTTGTACAGTAGTTGTACTTTGGAGTGGACCTGGTGATGCAACATCTTCAACTGATGCCTTAAATACATTATCTGGGTTTTTTGTAGGTACCATAACCGCTGCTACGGGTGTAGGCGGAACTGGCGCAGGTTGACGTTGTGGTGGTGGTGTAATAGAGGCAGCAGAAGAAGCGGACGAAGAAGATGATGATTTAGCTTCTGCTTCTGCTCTTGCTTTTGCTTCTTTTTTCGCTTTCCACTCTTCTTGGGGGTTTCCGATATTATATCCTCCAGCACTTCCCCCACTTCTAAATTTAGAAAATTTATTATCAGCATTTTTATTTACGTAATCTACAACTCTTGGTTTTTCTGAAGCTCCGCCAGGCATAAAAGAAGTTACGGACGAAAGTTCTGGTTTATTAACAGAGTGTCCGTTGTTAGAAACAGTCCCTTTACGTACTATACCATCTTTATTTTGACTATTTTTACC
>CAMTHN010000069.1 GCA_947072265.1 uncultured Clostridia bacterium
ATATTATACTGTAACATTTTTCAAGCGGTATTTCTCACTATATCCAACAATTATTCCACCAATACTATTTCCGATAAATACAATTATAAAATTAAAAATCATAGACATTTTAAAATTAATATTAAATATATAAATACCATAATAGAATATATTTGCAACAAGATGATCAAAACCACATATAACAAAAGCCCCTATAAATATTATATTTAAAAAAATTGCTATCCCCTTATCTTCTGTCATTTTTTTAGATGATAAAACAGCATATCCAACTAATAATCCGCAAAAAATGCTCATTATAAGTATACTTATATAGCTATCAGATAGTTTTGTATCTACCATTATTTCTATTTTGGGCAAAATTTTATCTAATACCCTAGTATTACTTATTAAGAATGCATACATCAATCCTCCAATAATATTCCCCAATATAGCATACAATATATCCATCCTTTTATAATATCCTAATATTATATATGGGAAAACTTTTGTAAAAAGCATATCATAAAAATGCATAACCAAAAATATACCTACGCTAAAAATAAATGGAGCAAATACACTATCTCCACTTAATATATATGCAGTTGCTCCTAAACCTATATACATTCCCGCAAATATTGCACTTATCCATTTTTTTATATTCATATATATATTCTCCTTAAAACTCTATAATAAGACGCTATCAAAAAGATAGCGTCTTATTATATTTTACTATTTATATAATCTTATTATTTCAAACCATAATATGCCAATTTATATATCTCTTTAAGCTCCGAAATTAGAGGGTATCTTGGGTTTGCAGTTGTACATTGATCTTCAAACGCAAGTTCAGAAAGATAGTCTAGTTTTTCTAGATATACACTTTCTTCAACGCCACAATCTTTGTATGTCAATGGTATTCCAACTGATTTAGCCAATTTATTTATAGCATCTATTAAACTTGCAACACCTTCTTCTGTAGTAGAGGATTTTAAGCCAAGATATTTTGCAATTTTAGCATATCTTTGATCTGCAATAAATTCAGAATATTTTGGAAATGAAACAAATTTAGTTGGTTTTGTAGCATTATATCTAATTACATGTGGAAGCAACACCGCATTTGATCTACCATGAGGAATATGATATTCTCCACCAATTTTATGTGCTAACGAATGGTTTATTCCTAAAAAGGAATTTGTAAATGCCATCCCAGCAATTGCAGAAGCATTATGCATCTTTCCTCTCGCAATAGGACATCCTTCATTAACAGATTTATGTAAATTTTCAAAAACAAGTTCTATAGCTTTAATTGCCAAACCATCTGTAAAATCAGAAGCTAGTATAGATACATATGCTTCTATTGCATGAGTTAAAACATCCATACCTGTATCCGCTGCTATAGATTTTGGCATAGTCATAACAAATTGTGGATCTATTATTGCTACATCTGGTGTAAGTTCATAATCTGCAAGAGGATATTTTATATTTCCATTTTCTTTATCTGTTATAACAGTAAATGATGTAACCTCTGAACCTGTTCCAGATGTTGTAGGAATAGCAACCATTTTTGTTTTATTTCCTAAATTTGGGAATGAAAATGCTCTTTTTCTTATATCTAAGAATTTTAATCTTGCTCCAGCAAATGATGTTTCTGGATGTTCATAAAAAAGCCACATTCCTTTTGCTGCATCAATAGCCGATCCTCCACCCAATGCAATAATAACATCTGGTTCAAATTTATTCATGGCTTCAACACCACGCATAATTGTCTCTACTGATGGATCAGGCTCAACATCAGAAAAAATTTGAACAGTACAATGAGAATTATTATATGATTCTCTTTTATCTAAATAATGTTGAACTTTTTCTACATATCCTAATTTAACCATCATAGGATCCGTAACTATTATCGCTTTTTTTATATTAGGCATTTTTGCAAGATATTGAACACAATTATCTTCAAAGAAAATTTTTGGAGGAATTTTAAACCATTGCATATTGGTTCTCCTTTTACTTAAACGTTTCTTATTAATAAGATTAACAGCCGTAACATTGGAAGCGGTAGAATTCTTTCCATATGATCCACATCCAAGTGTCAAAGATGGTAAATTTGTGTTATATATATCTCCAATTGCACCATGTGTAGAAGGAGCATTTTCTAAAATTCTTCCTGCTTTAACCCTTTTCGCAAATGCTACACAGACATCTTTACTATCAGAATGTATAACTGCAGAATGGCCTAATCCTCCAAACTCTAACATTTCACAAGATTTATCTATACCTTCTTTTTCATCTTTTACAATAAAATATGCAAGTATAGGAGAAAGTTTTTCCGCAGATAGTGGACAAGACGGTCCAACCTCTTTAAGTTTTGCAATAAGTATTTTTGTTTTTTCAGGAACAGAAACTCCTGATTGTTCTGCTATCCAATTTGCTGTTTTTCCAACAATATTTGGATTTAAAGCTCTGTTTTTTTCTATAGGCATTGCAAAATCTGTAACTTTTATAGTTTCTTCTTCTGTTAAAAAATAACAATTATTATCTAACATAATTTTTTCAAATCTTGAAGAAATTTCTTTATCCACTATTACAGCCTGTTCAGAAGCACATATCATACCATTATCGAATGTTTTTGACAACATTAAATCATTACATGCTCTATTTAAATCCACACATTTATTTATATAGCAAGGAACATTTCCAGGTCCAACTCCCAAAGCTGGTTTTCCAGAACTATACGCAGATCTAACCATTCCACTACCGCCAGTAGCCAATATTAAAGATACTCCATCATTATTCATAAGTGCAGATGTAGCTTCTATAGAGGGTTTTTCTATCCATTGTACACAATCTTTTGGAGCTCCCGCTGCTATTGCTGCATCTCTAAGTATTCTTGCTGCTTCTACTGAACATTTTTGTGCTGATGGATGAAAAGCAAAAATAATTGGATTTCTTGTTTTTGCTGTAATAATAGTTTTAAACATAGTAGTAGAGGTTGGGTTTGTTACAGGTGTTACCCCTGCTACAACACCAACTGGTTCTGCTATTTCCATATATCCGTCTAATTCGGATTCACTTATTATACCAACAGTTTTTGCGTATTTAATATCATGCCATATATATTCTGTAGAAAAAATATTTTTAATTACTTTATCTTCAAAAACACCTCTTCCAGTTTCATCTATTGCTAATCTAGCAAGATTCATATGATTCTCAAGTCCAGCTAAAACCATGCTATGAACAATTTTATCAACCTGTTCCTGATCTAGTTTCATATATTCATCTAATGCTTTTTTTCCTTTTAGAACTAATTCATCAATAAGCGTATTTGTCGAAATCGTATTATCAACTATTTTTTCTTTAGACATTAAAAATACCTCCAATATAGAATATAATTAATATTGTTATTAATTTAACAATATTAATTATATTCTATATTTAATATTATGTCAACATAATTAACTCTATTTTTTATCTACTCCCTCTGTACTTTCAGAAATAAATATTGTCTGTAATGTCAAAAATATAATCTTTATATCTAACCAAAATGAATATTTTTCTATATATATTAAATCTAATTTTATTTTATCCTCCGGTGTAGTGTTATACTTTCCATAAACCTGTGCATATCCAGTAAGTCCAGATTTAACCTTTGTTCGCATTGCAAAATCAGGATAAACTTTTATATATTCACTAATAATCTCCGGTCTCTCTGGTCTGGGTCCTACTAATGTCATATCACCTTTTAATATATTTAAAAGTTGAGGTATCTCATCGATTCTCGTTGATCTTATAAAATTTCCAATAGGGGTTATCCTAGAGTCATTTTTTGATGCTAAAATTGCTTTTCCGTCTTTTTCTGCATTTATAATCATACTTCTGAATTTATATAAAATAAAAATCCGTTCATCTTTTGTAACTCTTTTTTGTTTAAAAAAAACAGGACCTTTATCATATAATTTAATTACAATAGATGTTATTAGCATTATAGGGCTTAATAGAATAAGTCCTATAATTGATACTAGAATATCAAATATCCTTTTTATTATTAACTGTTCTGGCATAAGACCTCTATTTTTACAGAGCATAATAGGTATGTCGGATACCTGTGTCATAAATGAATTTTTTATTATTATATCTGTTAAAGTAGGAATAATATACAATCTCTTATTCTTACAATAACAATAATTAATTATTTTATCTGCAATATCTCCTGCACCTACAATAAACAGACCAGAAAATAGTGCCGATAAGCTAACTGCTATATTAATAGTACCAATATCACTATTGTATGATGATTGTAATGGCACGACTAGATTTACAAGTGATTGTGCAAATAACCAAAATGTAATAACCCCTAAAATAATCCCTAAT
>CAMTHN010000070.1 GCA_947072265.1 uncultured Clostridia bacterium
TAATTAAATTAATAAATTTTTAAATCCAATATATTGAATTATTTATAAGTATTATTTAATTATATTTTATTTAAAAGCATATAAGTATTAATAAATTTTAAATCCAATATATTGAATTATTTAGAAGTATTATTTAATTATATTTTATTTAAAAGCATATGAGTATTAAAAAATATTATTAATTATAATAACATTTCAAAATTAACAGACATAAAATTTATAACATCACAATTAAGGAGAAAGTTAATTTATGAAAAAGCAAATTATAGCAATCATTTTAGCTCTGCAAATATTTTCAAGTCTATTTTTTCAAACAGTCCATGCTATAGACCCATCCAACAAAAACAAAATATTTTCAGGTGTGGAAACTACGGATTTTTATAACGATCATATTTTAGATTATATCGATAGACCTAATTTAGGTTATATTCAAGGTATAGGCTTTAAAGGTCTTGAAGATGTAGATACAAATTTATTTTATAAACTTGTTGTAAATAATAAAGTTGTAGGGACATTAGCAGGAGATCCGCTTACTAAAGATAAAAAAAGATATATTGATTTTAGAAAATACAATAATGGAAATGAACTATATGCAGGAGATAGCATAAATTTATATGTAGGAAATCACCAAGATGATTCTTTTCAAAAAAAAGTGTTTGGATTTGGAAATATAAATACTACTACATTAGATATGTTAACGCCACAAAGATCTAGTTATGCTAAAGATTTAACATCAGGAGAATTAAGGTTTAACGCAGTTTTAAATATAAATGCACCTAAAGACGGAATAACATATTCTCTAATTAATCTAACTAAAAACGAACAATATAAAATGTATGAAGAAGAAGGATCTGCAGTTGGTGACGGAAAATATATAAGAACAGATGGTATGTCTATACATCCTAAGGATGAATATGTATTATTATCTAAATATGAAAATCTTGAATACTATTCACTCAGAAGAATGGGCGAAAACCTTATGGGCATTAATAATATCTTTTATGGAATAAAAAAGGGTTCTGATCCAAGTAAGTCCATAGGGGGAACTTCTGATCCGAAATTACAAAAAACAGAAGAATATTCAAATGAACAGCAATATTATTTTGAATATGATGGGTCAAAAGGTGCATATAAAATAAAACAAAAATTTAGTAATAATTCATTGATATATATGAAAAATGAAAAAATATTAAAATTTTATAAAACAACTATAGACTATGATGATCATTTTTGGGTGTTAGAGAAAACAAAAACAGGGAAGTATAGAATATCAAATTATTATGATAGAAAGATTTTTTTAACTATTGATAATAATGAGCTAAATATAGTTGCAAAACCTTTTAAAGCTGGTACAAGTCAAGAATTTAGATTAGATAATATTATCCCAAATATTATTGAAAGTAAATATTTAATATCTTCTGCTACTAATAAAAACAAAGTAGTATCAGTTGATTATAAGCCTGGGATAGATGATCCAAATGTTATAGTAAGTGATGTAAAATCTTATTATAATATATTTCAGCAATTTGAACTTAAATATATAGAATCAAAAGGAGCATATAAGTTAGTTCCTATGTATGATACAAAGGGTGTAGTTACATGGAAATCAAATATTGATTATAATGTAGATATATATGATGATCATGAAAATGTAGATCAATTATGGGTTTTTGAAAAAATAAGTAATGATACATATATTATAGCAAGTTTAAATGATCCGAACCGTGTTTTAAATCTTGATTTAAATGGTGTGAATATAAGTTGTGCTACAAGAAATAACTCTTTAAATCAACAATTTGTATTAAAGGATTTAGACTTAAAAATTGATGCCGGAAAACATGTAATCAAATCAAGTGCTAATCCTTCAAAAGTTATAACCAGTAGTGGAAGAAGTGTTATTTTTAATAATAGGGAAGAGGTAAGTCTATTTCAAGAATTTACTTTTAAATATATAGAACATACAAATGCATATCAAATATTAAATTCAAATAGTGGATTAGCATTAGCATGGGCATCTAAATCAGGTAATAATGTAATTCTATATGAGTCACATCCAAATTATGATGATCAATTATGGAATTTTGAAAAATTAGGAAATGGATTATATACTATATATAGTTTACATGATAGTAGATATGTGTTAAATATTGATCAAAATGGTACAAATATAAGTGTATCAAAGAGAAAAAATACTGTAAATCAAAAATTTTCATTTGAACGTATAAACACAAAGATTTCTAATGGAAATTATACTATTAGATCAAAAGAAGATCAAAAAAAAGTAATATCAAAAGACAATACTTTTTTAGGAAACATAGTTCTGGAAGATGAAATGGAAAATAATAAAGGACAACAATTTTCTGTTAAATATATTGAAGACCAAAAAGCGTATAAAATAATTAATTTATCTAATAATTTAGCTTTAACTTGGGCATATAGATCTAATAGTGATAATATATTTTTATATGAGTATCAAGATAAATATGAGTCCGGTATATATAATCAGTTATGGAATTTTGAAATATTAAACAATGGATGTTATAATATATATAGTGAAAATAATCCAGAGTTTGTTTTAAATATTGATAAAGATCCAAGTTATAATGATTTAAATATAAATTTAGCTAAAAGAGATGGCAGTATAAATCAAGAATTTGTATTAGATGATAAAAGTATAATAATTACTGATTCTGATTATACTATACAATCAAGCTATGATATATCAAAAGTGCTGTCTGGTAATACTCAATTTTTAAATTCTTTACTACTTGAGAATAAAATAGAAGGTTCTGTTAATCAAGTTTTTTCTGTTAAATATATAGATTCTAAAAAAGCATATCAAATAATACATAAAAATTCTGGTTTAGCTTTAGCTTGGGAATCAAGAAATGGAAATAATGTAATTTTATATGATGCAAATATAGATTATGCTGATCAGTTATGGAATTTTGAAAAATCAAGTAAAAGTAATAAATATATTATATCTAGTCTATATAATCCTAGTTATGTTTTAACAACTAATAATGATGCAACTCTTATACATATGGCTTTAAGAAAATCCGATATTAAGCAAAAATTTGAATTAAAATAGGAAATATTAATTTAATAAATAAATAATAGAAAAATAAAAATCAGTATATTTTATATAGAATATACTGATTTTAGTTATTTAAATTAATTATTATTTAGTATAATCTTAATTTCTTAGTCCTCTATATTATATTTCACTTTATATTCCAACTTATTATTACAAATTAATATGGATCTAAACTTTATATTATAATAGAATAAATCATAATATAAAGGAGTTGATTCTATGAAAAAATTTGCTTTGAAATTCACTTCTGGTTTTCTTGCAATAATTATTTTATCTATCTTCAGTTTTCCTCATATTAATGTCTATGCTGAGGAATCGACTAACTACTCTGTGTCAAATGAAATAGAAATGAAAATCTCTAAATATGTATCTGATATAATTTTAACTAAAAACTTTGACCAAGCTAAAAAAATTCTTGAAGAAAATAATATATCTCTTTTATCCATAGATAATAAACCAAAAGATTCCATAAAAGCAATAAGTCCCAATGATTATGATATTCTTACCTACTCATATCGTATAAATGGGTCAAGCGATATATATCTACAATCAACAATTTCTTCAGATAGAGACGAGTGGTTTTATGGATATTTAGATGTTGCTAGTATTGAATGGAATACAAGGTATGCTAATTATGTATCTTCTAAATCTGATCTTCGAATAAGCACCGTACGGGATATTTCTAAAGCTAAAAATGGAATTGTTTTATTTAATATCCAAGATAAAAATTTTAAAAAAGGTACATCTACACATATATATGTTCGTGTTAAACCTGTAAGGGGTGGAGAATTACAATTTGGAACAAAATATATTCACACTTACTCTCGTTTCCATCCTTCAATATCTGTTAATTTTACAAATGGTCAATTCGGATTATCATTTAATCTGTCTATAAATAATGGTGGTGCTTGGCAAATGTGGAATGGACGATCTATTATAGTATACCCTTAGATAATACAAATGAAAAAAGGAGATGGTTATAATAAAAAAAGTAATTTTTGCAATTACCTGCATTTTTATGGCGTTGATTTTACCTTTTTTATCAGTATTTTTTATTAGTTTCTTTGAGGGAAGTATATTTTTCATACCAGGTATAATTCTTATTTCAATGATAATTATAATAGTATACGCTATAAAGTTATTTATAAAAGCTATTAAATATGAAGATTTTATTGAAG
>CAMTHN010000071.1 GCA_947072265.1 uncultured Clostridia bacterium
GTGTTCTTATTATAGAGCGGCCTTTTTATTTTATTATATAACCAATATATTTACATAGACTTTACATATAAATTACATAACTATGGTTATGTAATTTAATGCTATATATTAGAATGTTATTAAATTTAAAATTAAAAAATAATAATAGTGGGGATTTAAATGAAAAATAAAATTTTAATTACTATAGTATCTATTTTAACTTTAATAATTCTTGGTTCATGTAGTGGAGGGTCGGGAACTGAAAAGACAGTTATAAAAGTTTCTGGTTCAAATTCAGTAGAATCTTTATCAAAAGCATTTTCTGAGGCTTTCTCTAAAAATGTTTCTGATATTAGGGTAGAGGTTCAGGGTGGTGGATCTGGTGCTGCTATAAAAAATGTTGAATCTGGAATAGCTGATGCAGGAAATTTAAGCAGACCTTTAAGCGAAGAAGAAAAAACAAAAGGGCTTATAGAAACTATTATTGCTATAGACGGAATTTCTATAATAGTTCATAAAGATAATGCTATATCAGATATAACAACTGATAATATTATTAAAGTTTTTAATGGAGAGATAAAAAATTGGAAAGATATTGGTGGAACTGATCAAGAGATAGTAGTTATTGGAAGAGAGGCAGGATCGGGAACTAGAGATGGATTTGAAAGCAGTTTAAATATAAAAGAAAAAACAAAATATAATATAGAATTGAATGAAACTGGACAAATAAAAACACAAGTGGGAAATACAAAAGGGGCAATCGGATATATATCTACTGGATATGTTGATTCTACAGTTAAAGGTTTAAAAATTGATGGTGTTGAAGCTAATATAGAGACTATTAATAAAAAAGAATATAAAATACAAAGACCTTTTATAGTTGTTACAAAAAAAGATGCTTCTGAAAAGGTTAAATCCTTTATAAATTTTATAATTAGTGCTGAAGGACAAAAAATTGTTTCTACAAAAGGATTTATACCTATAAATTAATTTTGTTATAAATTATAATTTTATGGAGTGATATAATGGCAGTTTCATTATACAGCGGGAAAACATCAAAAGATAAGATAGAAAAAATATTTAAATATATATTTTTTCTATCCGCTATAGTTTCGACTATATCAATAATTGTTATAACTTTATATATGGTTTTATCTGGCGGTCCGGCGATTTTGGAAGTTGGTTTTATAGAATTTATTTTTGGTACTGTTTGGGAGCCAACATCAGCTAATCCTAGGTTTGGTATATTGCCTATGATATTATCATCAATAGTAGCCACTTTTGGATCTGTTATTATTGGTGTTCCCCTTGGTGTATTTGGTGGAGTTTTTATATCACAAATATGCCCTAAAAAATTAAAACCAATTTTCAGAACAGCGGTAGAGCTTTTAGCAGGAATACCATCGGTAGTTTTTGGTTTGGTTGGTATGCTTGTGGTTGTTCCTGTTGTTGCAGATATATTTAACCTACCTGTAGGAAGCAACCTTTTTTCTGCTATAGTTATTTTAACTGTTATGATACTTCCAACCATTATAGCTATAACAGATACATCTTTGAGGAGTGTTTCTCAATCTTTACAAGAATCTTCTTTGGGATTAGGAGCTACATCAATTCAAACAATTTTTAAAGTTTTGATCCCTTCCGCAAAATCGGGGATAATGTCTGGGGTTGTTTTGGGTGTTGGAAGAGCAGTAGGAGAAACTATGGCCGTAATAATGGTTGCTGGAAATGTTGTTAATATGCCTAAGTTTTTTGATAGTGTTCGTCTAATGACTACTGGAATTGTTCTAGAAATGTCATATGCAGGAGATTTTCATAGATCTGTTTTATTTGGAATAGGTTTAATTTTATTTATATTTATTTTAATTTTAAATATTTTATTAAATATATTTCTAAAGAGAGCAGGAAATCATTATGAATAAAAAATTTAGACTTTTCGACTTTTTTCTTAAATCATTAATATGGATTTCGGGTATATTTATATTTACTGTTTTAATTTCTATAATATTTTTTGTTTTTTATAAGGGTTTACCTAGTATATCATGGAATTTTTTAATAACAGCACCTAGTGAGTTAGATGGAACAATTGGAATTTTACCTATGATTATAAACACTGTTTATATAATAGTGATAACACTTGTTATATCAACACCTATAGGTATATTTTCTGCTATATATTTAAATGAATATGCTGGAAAAAATAAACTTGTTAAGATTATAGAGTTTACTACAGAAACATTGGCGGGAATTCCATCTATTATTTATGGTCTTTTTGGATTTGCGTTTTTTGTAGTTGGATTAAAATTAGGATATTCTATACTATCGGGTGCATTGACATTAACTATAATGATATTGCCAACAATAATTAGAACTGTGCAAGAAGCGTTAAAAACTGTTCCTAATATGTATAGAGAAGGGGCACTTGGATTGGGAGCGACAAAGCTACATATTATTAGAACCATATTGGTTCCATCTTCTATTCCGGGAATATTGACAGCAATTATACTTAGTATAGGAAGAATAGTTGGAGAATCTGCAGCACTTATATTTACAGCAGGTTTAGGATATAGTTTACCTTCTGGTTTTTTTGAACATGTTAAAAGTACAGGAGCAACATTAACAGTTCAACTCTATCAATATGCTATTAGAGGAGAATCTTTAGAAATTCCTTTTGCAATTGCTTCTATCTTAGTTATAATAGTTTTAATTGTAAATATTGCTACTAAAGTTATTGCGAAGAGTTTTAATAAAGAGAGATAGTGGGGTTTGAAAATGAATAATTTTAAAATGCAGTCAAAAAATCTTCATCTTCATTATGGAGAAAATCATGTTTTAAAAGGAATAAATTTAGGGGTTAGACCTAATGAAATAACAGCACTTATTGGACCATCGGGATGTGGGAAAAGTACATTTTTAAAAACATTAAATAGGATGAATGATCTTATAGACAATGTAAAAATAGAGGGAGAAGTTTATTTTGATGATATAAATATTTATGATTCTAAGGTTGATGTTTATCTTCTTAGAAAGCGTGTTGGAATGGTTTTTCAAAAACCAAATCCTTTTCCTATGAGTATATATGATAATATTTGTTATGGACCAAAACTGCATGGGGTTGTTAAATCTAAATTTGATGAAATTGTTGAAAAAAGTTTAAAAGGAGCAGCATTATGGGAAGAGACAAAAGATAGATTAAAAAAATCAGCTTTAAGTCTTTCTGGGGGACAACAACAGAGATTATGTATTGCACGAGCTTTGGCAATAAATCCAGAAGTTCTTTTGATGGATGAACCAACTTCTGCTCTAGATCCTATATCTACAATAAAAATTGAAGATCTTATGTCTGATTTGAGAAAAAAGTATACCGTTGTAATAGTTACACATAATATGCAACAAGCCGCAAGAATATCTGATAGAACTGCATTTTTTTTAATGGGAGATATGGTAGAATTTGATGAAACAGAAAAGATATTTTCTATGCCAAAAGATAAAAAAACAGAGGATTATATAACTGGCAGATTTGGATAATATAATATTTATATTAAGGAGATGATTATATGAGACCAAGATCAAGATTTGATGATGAGTTAGAAGATCTAAATATAAAACTTATAGAGATGGGTGCACTTGCACAAGAGGCGATATCAGATTCTGTTAAAGCTTTGTTGACTAATAGACCAGAACTTGCAAAATCTGTTATAGCTAATGACAGGAATATAGATGAATTAGAAAAAATTATAGAGCAAAAATGTCTGAAGCTCCTTATGTTACAACAGCCAGTTGCTAGAGATTTAAGAGTTATATCAACGGCACTAAAGATGATAACAGATCTAGAAAGAATAGGAGATCAAGCTGCAGATATAGCTGATTTGACTTTAAGATTTAATGATCAAGAACAACTTTCTTTTGCTAAAAATATCTCTCCTATGGCGGATATAGCAAAAAGTATGGTTAAATCTTGTATAGAGGCATATATAAAAAATGATTTAGATCTTGCAACTAATACGATAAAAAAAGATGATGAGGTAGATGATCTTTTTGACGTAGTTAAAGAAGAACTAATTCAAACTGTAACAAAAGATAAAGATAAAGCTGATCAGGCGATTGATCTGATGATGATTGCCAAATATTTGGAAAGAATAGGAGACCATGCTGTTAATGTTTGTGAATGGGTTATATTTTATTCGACTGGTCTTCATAAGAAAACACAAATACTATAGATTATTAATTATTTTATATTATTAAAGAAGGTTTTTTTTTGGAAGATTTAATATATATTATAGAAGAT
>CAMTHN010000072.1 GCA_947072265.1 uncultured Clostridia bacterium
TTTGTTTATCATATAAGAGTAAATTTTATCAAAAATAAAACTTACAATTTATAAATTTTGGGAACATTATCAATATTATTATCGGACAACATTAAAAAATTTTAATGCCAATAATACTAAAAATAAAAAAATTGTTAATCTATATAAAATATTATCATATATTATTTTATATGTCAATTATTATAGAATTACTTTAACTATCATGTAACATTTTGTTATTTTGAGAATAATTAAATAACATTTTGTTTAATCTAGTTCTATATTATCTAATATATTTTTTAAAATACCAGAATTGTATACTGATCCAGATGACTTTATTAATAATTTTAATTGATGTTTTAATTGTTTTTCTTTTATCTCCAACATATTTTCTTGTTTATCTAGTGAATATTTTTCTCGCAAAAAATCATTGCTATTAATATTGTTAAATTTAAAAGAATTTTTCAATTTATCTTCTTTAAGTTCAATGATTAATTCATTCATCAAAACATTAACATATTTTGTAGATATGTCTATAATACTTGTATCTATTACATTATAGCTCAAATATATTAGATCTAAAGATTTTTTAATATACTCTTCTAAAGACAACGTCAATTGCTTTTCTTCTAAATTAGAATATACAAATAAATAAGAAAGTCTCTGCAATTCCATAATATCATCAGTAATAACTTTTGAATTTACATCTAAATATTTATCCGAAATTGAATTATTATTATTCACCTCCGAGTTATAACTAGAATTAATATTAGTAGAATCTTCTTGATTAATATTTTCATTTATATAGCCCGAATTATTTGAACTAATATCATTATTTAGTGTATTATTTGAAGAATTAGAGCTAGAAGATTGACTTATATTTGTACCAAGTCCACTACCAACAACAGGAAATAAATAGGATATAATAAATATAAATAAAATAAATGCACCCAATATTAAAAACACTTTATTTATGTCAACAAAGTTTTTTTTCAACATAATCACCTCATTATTAATTATAGCATTTAAATTATGTATCTATTATAACTTTTTTTTTAATAATATATTAATATTTACAATAAAGATAAAGAAATTCTTTGTTTATCTTTATCTAGTTCAATAATCGTAACTTTTATTATATCGCCAATAGAAACAATTTCTAAAGGAGTTTTTATAAATTTTTTCGACATGGCAGATATATGAATTAGTCCATCATGATGAACTCCTATATCAACAAATGCTCCGAAATCCACAATGTTCCTCACAACTCCTTGTAAAATCATACCAATTTTTAAATCTTTAATTTCTAAGACATCACTTCGTAATAAAGGCTGGGGATACTCTTCTCTTGGATCCAAAGTTGGCTTTTTTAAAGCATCAATTATATCAATTATTGTCATCTTACCCAACCCAGTTTCTTTTATTATATATTCTAACCCTATATACCTAATATTATCCCATATATTATTAATTCCGATATTTTCTATATCACATAAACTATACCCAAGTATAGATAATAATTTAGATGTTTTTTCATAAGACTCTGGATGAATAACTGTTCTATCTAAAAAATTATCTCCATCTAAAATTTTCAAAAAACCTGCAGCTTGCTCAAAAGTTTTTTTACCTAGTTTTTTTACAGATAATAATTTTTTTCTATCTGTAAATTTTCCTTCATTATCTCTAAAATTAACTATATTTTTAGCTATACTTAAATTTAAACCTGATATTTTCGCTAAAAGACAATATGATGCTGTATTTAAATTAACACCAACACTATTTACACAATCTTCAACTACACTATTTAAACTTTCATCTAATTTAGAAGAAGCTATATCATGTTGATATTGTCCAACTCCTATGGATCTACTATCAATCTTAACAAGCTCAGACAAAGGGTCTTGTATCCTTCTAGCAATAGAAACGGCACTTCTCAAAGAAACATCAAAAGTTGGAAATTCTTCTGCTCCAATTTTTGACGCAGAATATACAGATGCACCTGATTCATTAACGATTACATAAGAAAAATTCAAATTATTCTCTTTTAATATGTTAGATATAAATAGTTCACTTTCTCTAGACGCTGTACCATTTCCTATAGCAATAATATTAATATTATATTTTTTTATCAAATCTATTATAACAATACTAGATTTTTCTATCTGACTAAGAGGAGCTGTGGGATATATAACGCCAGTGTATAAAACTTTTCCAGTTTTATCAATTATAGCAAGTTTACATCCAGTTCTAAAACCAGGATCAAATCCTAATATAACATTCTCTTTTAAAGGTGGTTGCATCAAAAGTTGCTTTAAATTAGTATTGAATAAAATTAAAGATTTCTCTATAGCCATATTAGTTAAATATGACCTGATTTCTCTTTCTATAGATGGAAATATAAGCCTAGAATAACTATCTTTTATACAATCTTTAACTATATTAGAAGATATATTATTTCTAATAATAATATGTTTTTCAAAAATAGAATTACAAAAACTATTGTCTACATATATAGAGATTTTTATCTTTTTTAATTTTTCTCCCCTATTTATAGCCAAAATTCTATGAGGAGGAATTTTTTTAATATTTTCAGAAAAATCATCATACTTATTATAAAACTCATCTTCTTTGTCTAAGCATTTACAGATAACTAGACCATTATTATATATAAAATCTTTAACTTCTTTACGTATATCTAAAAAAGTAGAAATATTTTCAGAAATTATATCTTTTGCATAATTTATTGCGTCATTATTATTATATACTTCTTTTTCTTTAGAAATATATTTAAAACAATCTTCCTCAATATTAAAATCATTATGCTGTCCTAATATTTTAACAGCTAAATCATTCAATCCTTTTTCTTTAGCAATACTAGCTTTAGTCTTTCTTTTAGATTTAAAAGGTCTATATATTTCTTCTAACTCTGATAGCTGTTCTGATTTTTTTATCTGACTATGGATAACTTCTGTTAATTTATCTTGCTCTTTTATAAAACTTATTATCTCTTCTTTTCTATTTGCTAAATTTTGTAAATATAAATACCTTTTATCTACCTCTCTTAAAACTTGATCGTCAATTCCACCGGTAAGTTCTTTTCTATACCTAGCTATAAAAGGTATTGTATTTCCCTGATTAATTAAATTTATTATATTATCAAGATAATTTTTATTAATTCTAAATTCTTCATGCAAAACATTTATAAAATTCATAATATAAATCAAGCCTTTTCTTTCTATAATATAATACTTTTAACTTTTTCTAAAATTTCTATATCATTTTTATATATAAAATAATTATGAGCATCATTAATATCAACCCATTCTATATCTAAAATTTCATCCTCTTGCTTATCAATCTCTCCATCTTCAAATTTACATAAAAAATATACAACTTCTTTTTCAACTTCTTTTTTTGGACTATAAGAAATAGTGTATCTATATTTTTCATTTATTTTTACATCTAAATTTGTTTCCTCTTTTATTTCTCTTAAAGCAGTTTCAACCTCTGTTTCCCCCTTCTCCACATGACCCTTAGGGAAAGACCAGTGACCACCATTAGTATGTTTAACTAAAAGAATTTTCACAAATTCTTTTTCTTTCTTATATACAATTCCTCCACAAGATTTTTCAAAAATCATATTAATCACTCTTTTCCTAGATTTTATAAAATAATATTGATATAATTGTATCACAATTATATCAATATTATTAATTAAATTTAAAATGAAATAATATTTAATCAATTATTGATAATACTATTTATAAAATATTATTATTTATTTTTTATTATTATATTGTATTTAAAGTATGATATATTATATAATATACTAAAGAACTTTAATAAATAATTTGGAGGTTTTTATGAAAAAATCTATCTGGCTCTCTATGATAGCGTTAATAGTATCAATTACAACTATTTTAGTACTATTAATATCTCTAATATCAAGGATGAATAAAGAATATAACAAACCTTATTTTATGAGAGTAAATAAAAAATTTAAACAATACGAAAATCAAAATGAAGATGAAGATGAATCAACAGCAAACCACCCTCCAGAAATATACTATAATTTAAAAAAAGAAGATATACAAAACCATTTCCCTCCTAAATATGTTTATCAAGATTATTCATATACTCCTGATAAATCTTTAAATAAAAATTCAAAAACGGAAGGTGTTACAGAAAAAAATCTAGAGTATAATCAAGAAGTTTTTGAAAAAAATAATTATCAAGTCCCATCTAATGACTTCTCAGA
>CAMTHN010000073.1 GCA_947072265.1 uncultured Clostridia bacterium
GTATATGACTATTAGTTTAAAAAAAGAAAACTATACAAAAGAAGATATTTCAAAATTAATTATAACTAATCTTGATGATAATTTTTTTAAAAAAATATATCTTACAGATATATATGAATTTATTTATTTTTTAAATAATCAAAAAAAAAATTCTGCAAAAACAAGAGCTAGAAAATCATCTTCTATAAAAAGTTTTTTTAAATATATATCAATAAATAGATCTATTATAGAAAAAAATCCTGCTGAACATCTATCTCTTCCATCTATAAAAAAATCATTACCCAAACATCTGTCATTAGAACAAACTAATAAACTTATTGAAAATATTAATACAAAATTTATTTATAGAGATAAATGTATAATTATGATTTTTTTAAATTGTGCTGTTAGAATATCCGAGCTTATTTCTATAAATATAAATGATATAGTTGATGATAAATTAAAAATTTTAGGAAAAGGAAATAAAGAAAGAATAATATACTTAAATAAAATAACATTAAATAGTATATCAGAATATTTAAAAGAAAGAAAAAAAATAATAAAAATATATGATAAATCTGCTTTATTTATAGGAAAACTAGGTAAAAGACTTTCTGTAAGAAGAGTTCAATTTATTGTTAAAGAATGTTTAAATACAGCAGGTTTATCTAACATGGGATTTTCTCCTCATAAACTTAGACACACATCAGCTACATTAATGTATGAACATGGAAATGTAGATATAAATGTTTTAAAAGAAATTTTAGGTCATCAAAATTTAGGAACAACAGAGATATATACCCATGTTTCTAATAAAAAAATTAAAAATGCTATAGATAATCATCCTTTAAATAAGTAATTAAATAAATAAAATTAAGATCACTTAATAAATAAGTGATCTTAATTTTATTTATTTAATTACTTCCTGTATTTTTAGAAAAATATGCTTTGGGATAACTGCATACAGGACATTGACTTGCTGGATTTTTGCCAGTATGAATATGTCCACAGTTTTTACAAATCCATTGAATATCTGTTTCCTTTTTAAATATAGTATTTTTATCTAAATCATTTATTAAATTTTTAAATCTTTCTTCGTGATGTCTCTCTATTTCTCCAACCATTTCAAACTTTTTAGATATTTCTATAAATCCTTCTTCTAGTGCTTCTTCGGCAAATTTTTTATACATAGAAGACCATTCTGCATGTTCTTGTCCAGCAGAATCTTTTAAAGCATCTATTGTTGTAGGAAGTTTATTTTCATGTATAAAATTAAACCAAATGAAAGCATGTGCTTTTTCATTATCAGAAGTTTTTTTAAATATATCAGATATTTCTTCATAACCTTCTTTTTTAGAAATATCACTAAAAAAAGTATATTTATTTCTAGCTTGTGATTCTCCAGCAAATGCAGCAAATAAATTGTTTTCTGTTTTTGATCCTTTAAAATTCATAATTACCCCTTTAATCACATAATTATTTTAATAAAAATATTATATGATATAAAAGTTAAATTATTCATTTTATTAAAACAAAGTCATCTGGCTAGTTTTAGGTAATCCTTTTAACGATCCAAAAGAATCTAAAGCTTCTATAACAGTTTTAGATACAGATGTTCTATTTTGTATATCATCTATAGATATGTATTTATACCCTTTTGATTTTTCAAATAAACTATTTGCAGCAGTATCCCCAACTCCTTTTAAAGAATTAAACGGAAGTCTAATTTTTTTATCTTCAATAATATATTTAACTGCAGAAGATTTATATAAATCAACGCCTAAAAATTCAAACCCTCTAGACATCATTTCATTTGCTATAAGTAAAATATTAAAACTATCATCTTCTTTTACAGTCCTATCATTTCCTCTTTGTTTAAGTTCTAATAATTTCATTTTAACTGCAGTTTTACCCTTTATAACTATTTCAGCATCAAAATCTCCACCTCTAATAGAAAAATAAGTAGAATAAAATTCTAAAGGTTTATAAATTTTATACCATCCTAATTTGATAGCAGCAATTACATATGCAGCGGCATGAGCTTTAGGAAACATATATTTTATCTTCATACAACTTTCTATATACCAGTTAGGAATATTACAATCTTTCATCTCTTTTAATATATCTTCTGTAAATAATTTATTAGCAAGCCCTTTTCTAGTAATTTCCATAATTTTAAAAGCTGTTTGATGTTTAATACCTTTATATATTAAATATGTCATTATACTATCTCTAGTTCCAATAACATCACTTATAGTACAAATTTTATTTTTTATTAAATCTTGTGCATTATTTAACCAAACATCTGTTCCGTGTGATAAACCTGAAATTTGTAATAAATCTGAAAAACATTTTGGCTGTGCTTCTATTAACATCTGTCTAACAAAATCTGTTCCCATTTCAGGAAGAGCATATGTACCTGTTTGACTTAGTATATCTGATGAAGAAACTCCCAAAGGTTCTGTTGATGTAAAAAGTTTTATTACACTATCATCTGTCATAGGCACATCTTTAACTTTAACACCCGTCGAATCTTCTAAATATTTATAAAGAGTTGGAACATCATGTCCAAGAATATCTAATTTTAAAATAGTATCATGGAGGGAATGAAAGTCAAAATGAGTTGTTATAACACCGCTAGAACTAGAATCAGCAGGATGTTGTATAGGTGTAAAATCATAAACTTCATAATTATCTGGAACAACTACCATTCCTCCTGGATGTTGACCAGTAGTTCTTTTAACACCTGTACAACCCGAAGCTAATCGTAATTCTTCTGCCTTATTTACTACCATATTATTTTCTTCTAAAAAATTTAACATAAATCCATATGCAGTTTTATCAGCTATTGTAGATATAGTTCCTGCTTTAAAAACATGGTCTTTTCCAAATAACTCTTCTGTATATCTATGTGCGACTGTTTGGTATTCTCCACTAAAGTTCAAATCGATATCAGGAGCTTTATCTCCATCAAATCCTAAAAAAGTTTCAAATGGAATATCATGTCCATCTCTATTAAATTCAATATAACACTTTTCACAATCTTTTTTAGGTAAATCAAATCCAGATCCAACACTTCCATCAGTTATAAATTCACTATTTTTGCATTTAGGACAAACATAATGAGGAGGAAGAGGGTTAACTTCAGATATACCTGACATTGTTGCTACAAAAGATGATCCTACAGAACCCCTAGAACCAACCGAATATCCATCAGACTCTGATTTTTCAACTAGTTTTTGTGAAATCATATATAATACAGAAAATTTATGCTTTATAATAGATGAAAGTTCCCTTTCTAATCTGTTTTTAACTATATCAGGAATATCTTCACCATATATCATTTTTGCTCTATCCCATGTTATTTTTTGTAATTTATCTTCAGAACCATCCATATTAGGTGTAAAAGTCCCTTTTGGAATAGGTCTGATATTATCATCTATACTGTTAAATATATTATTTGTATTTATTACAACAACTTCATATGCTTTTTCTTTTCCTAAATAAGAAAATTCATCTAACATTTCATCAGTGGTTTTAATATGTAATGATGGTTGAGAAAAAGCATCTTTTATTTTAATTCCTGCTAAAAGAATTTTTCTATAAATATTTTGATATTCATATAAAAAATGTGCATCGCATGTTGCAATAACAGGTTTTTTTAATTTTTCTCCAAGCTTAACTATTTGTTTATTGAAATATTGTAATTTTTCAATATTTGGAACAGTTCCATTTTTTATTAAATATTCATTATTTTTTATCGGCTGTATTTCTAAAAAATCATAAAATTCAGCTATTTTACATAAATCTCCCCATGGTTTTCCACCTATAATTGCCGAATACAATTCTCCTGAATCACAAGCAGAGCCTATTATCAATCCTTCTCTATTTTTTATAAGCTCACTTTTTGGAACTCTTGGTTTTTTAAAAAAATATTTTATATGTGAATATGATACAAGTTTATAAAGGTTTTTTAAACCTATTTTATTTTTAACAAGTATTATAATATGATTTGGTCTGATTTTTTTAGGATCAGAACCACTTAAATTAGTATTAATCTGAGAAATTTTATTTATATTATATTCATTTTTAAATATATCTATAATTTTAAAAAATATATGTGCAAGAATATTAGCATCATCAGATGCTCTATGATGATTAAATTTTTCTAAATCCAAATGTTTAGCAACAGTGTCTAATTTATGATTTTTTATCTCTTTAAATAT
>CAMTHN010000074.1 GCA_947072265.1 uncultured Clostridia bacterium
GAAGCAAATTTTGAAAATAATATAAAAGATTTATCTATTGGAAATAATATTGTTTCATTCACTGCCACTTCTTCTGATGGTTCTGTAAAAACATATAGCATTAATATTATTAGACAATCTAAATTAAATATTTCACATAATAATAATAATAATTTAATGGATATTAAAATAAATGGAATATCTATTCCAGATTTTAATCCTGATAAAAAATCATATACTATGTATATGAAAGATAGCATAGATGAAATTGATATATCTGCATTTTCTTTAGATCCTTCTTCAAAAATTAAAACAAATAATCTAGGAAATCAAAAAATTAATGATGGTCAAAATACATTTCATATTCCTATAACAGGACAAGATGGTAAAGAAAATTTATATTCTATCATTATAAATAAAACTAGCCCACCTTCAAAAGACTTATCTTTAACAAGTTTACAAGTTAAAGATTCTTCTACAGGAAATTCATTGAATATAATTCCGGTTTTTGATTCTAATATTGGTGGTTATACTCTAAATGTTCCAAATGATATAGATTCTATTGACATTGAATCAACTGCTTTTGATACTACAGCAACAATTATAGGAAATGGAATACATAAATTAATAACAGGAGACAACTCTCCCATATCTATAACTGTAAAACTTCCAGATAATAGCGAATATTCTTATTCTTTAATTGTTACAAGAGAAAAAAGTAATATTTCTACTTTAAAAAGTTTAAATGTAAGTAATAATTCAATAGACATCCCTCTTGATCAACCATTTGACCCTATAATAGAATCATACAGTGTTACATTTCCATATGAAATTGATAATATTGATATAGATGCCATAACGACAAATGATGGTGCAACTATAACATCAGGTCTTGGAAATATAACTATGGATGTTGGCTTAACAAAAGTTGCTATTGTTGTCCTATCAGAAGATGGAACTTCAACAACTTCTTATAATTTAGACATTAATAGAAAAGCTTCCACTGATTCTACTCTTTCAAATCTTCAAATATATCTTGATGATAGAGCTATAGACATCATTGGATTTGATCCAAGTATAACAGACTATGAAATAGAAGTTATAGATTTCATATCTTCCGGATATCTTATCCCAACTGTAAATAATGAATTCGCTACTTTCACAGGCGATTTAACATCAGTAGATTTAGTTACAGGAGATAATAAACTTTCAATTACTGTAACTGCTCAAGACGGTATTAGTATTACGGTTTATAATCTTAATATTATAAAGAAAAAATCTAATGTATCAACATTATCAAATATAGATATAGCTTTAGATGGTATTGAGACTAATATGGTTCCTTCATTTTCATCTGATGTATTATCATATAATATAGGAAGTACTGACGCTTCAGTTATTTCTATTAAAACTACTAAGACTAATGAAAAATCTACTGTAACAGGAGACGGAGATATAGATCTTATACTTGGTATAAATAATATACCAATATTGGTCACTGCAGAAGATGGTACAACTACAACTTATTCTATTATTATAGAAAAAATTATATCCTCAAATGCTAAATTAAAATCTTTACAGATTATTCTTGATGGAACAAATATTCCTATAGAGCCAACTTTCAATCCTGTAATATTTGAATATAAAACATTAAATAAAGTTTATAGCGATTCTGCTGAGATAGTTGTTATTGCAGAAAATAATAAATCAACTATAACTGGAGACGGTAAAATATCTTTAAACGATTTAGGTGATAATAGAAATATAATAACAGTTACTGCAGAAGATGGTTCTATTCAAAATTATAGTGTAAATATTATCAAAGGTGCATCAGACAATGCAAACCTTAAAACTCTAAGTGTATCTGATATAACTGGAGATTTACCATTAGATCCTATTTTTAATAAGGATACTTTAGAATATACATTAGAAGTTGAAAACAATATTGATAAAATAAATATATTTGCTACTGCAGAAGATAGCAAAGCTAAGATTTTAGGTATTGGAAATAATAAAGATTTATCTGTTGGTTTAAATTCTTTTAATATAGATGTTTCTGCAGAAGATGGATCTACTAAAAAATATAAAATATCTATTACTAGAAAAGGCTCTACATTACTGACTGATATATTTTTAGAAACTTTAGATGGAAAAGATATCCCTTTATCTCCTAATTTTGATCCATCCATTAAATCATATAAAGCAAGTGTAGAAAATGATATTGACGAAATTTCTATATTAGCAACATCAGATTCAGGAACTGATATTACTGGAGATGCTGGTAAAAATAAAAAACTAGATTATGGAAATAATATTATTTCCATAACAGCTACAAACAAAGCTGGAGAATCATCAGAATATATTATAGAAGTAACTAGAAAAGTTATACATATACCAGCAGTTTTAGACTCTTTAATAGTTAATATAAATGGTGTTTCACAACCCTTAACACCTATATTTGATAGTTCTATAAAAGAATATACTTTAAATTTACCTAGAGAAATATCAAAAGCAACTATATACGGAACTAATGCAGATTCTAGATTTTCTATATCTGGAACGGGTGAAATATCGCTAAATCATGGAGAAAATATTATTACTGTAACAGTTTCGGATACTATAGATCCATCAAATACTGCTGATTATATTATTAAAATAAATAGAGAAAAAGCAAATAACAATACTAATTTAGCCGACCTTAAATTTAATGGATATTTAGGGCTAATATCAGAAGGTATTAAAGATTTAGCATATACTCCAACGCTTAGCCATGATGTTATCGAATATCAAGTAACAATCTCTGAACCAAAAGATTTTACTATAACAGAAATACTAGAAGATTCTAAAGCAACCATTACACATAATAGACCTGCTTTATTATCAGGTAGATTTAATATTTGGGAAACAATTATAACAGCTGAAGATGGCGTTACTACTAAGACTATTCAGTATAAAATATATTTACAGGAAAATATTGCAAGTATATATGATTTTAGTCCAGTAGACGATATTACATTTAAACCTATTACATTATCTCCTACTTATCATGATGATATTAAAGATTATACTTCAACAGTTTCAAATGAAACAACCGGAATTGACATAACCTTAAAGTATTATGATGCAAATAAAACTATACTTATAACTGGTAACAAAGATTTAAAAGTTGGAACTAATGTTATTACGATAGATATAACCGCTGAAAATCCAAATACAAGGAATATATACACTATTAATGTAACTAAAGAAGAGCCCAAAATTCCTGCTTTCTTGCAAACATTATCTGTTAATGATAAATATGGTGCACCTATATCTTTATCACCTGCATTTGATAGTTCTATAAAAGAATATACATCGAAAGTTGCTTATAATATCTCTGAAGTATCTCCAAGCGCAAGTGCAGATTTTATATATTCTATATCTGGTATAGGCAATAAACCTTTATCAGTTGGTGAAAATATTATAATTATTAATGTTAAATTAACTTCAAATCCATCTAATAATACTGATTATATTATTAAGATAACTAGAGAAGAGGCCGAAGTTCCCGCTTTCTTAGAAACATTATCGGTTACTGATAAAAATGGTATTGAACAAACACTATCACCTTTATTTGATAGTTCAATAAAAGAATATACATTAGAAGTTCCTTATATAACTTCTGAGATTAATATAGCTGCAACAAATAAAGATTCTATATTTTCTATATCTGGTATAGGCAATAAACCTTTATCAGTTGGTAAAAATATTATAATTATTAATGTTAAATCAACTACAAATCCATATAATAGTACTGATTATATTATTAGGATAACTAGAAAAGATTCTAATAATAATGCAAATTTAGCTGACTTGAAATTTAATGGATATTTAGGTCCAATCTCTGAAGGTATTAAAGATCTAACATATTCTCCAAGTTTTAATCCTGATGTTACCGAATATAGTCTAACTGTTGGTATGTCTGAAAATTTTGATATAATTGAAACACTTGAAGACACTAATGCCACTATCACCCATAAAAGACCTAAATTAAATCCAGGAAAAACTAATACTTGGGAAACAATTATAACAGCTGCAGATGGTGTTACTACTAAGACTATTCAGTATAAAATATATTTACAAGAAGATATTACATACTTTTTATTTTTTCACACATTTGACCCAATTAATGATATAG
>CAMTHN010000075.1 GCA_947072265.1 uncultured Clostridia bacterium
GGGGAAAAGATAATATCAAAAATTTTAAAAAGATATTCTATAATAAGAGGATACAAAGTTATAAATGATATATATCTTCCTTTATATGAAGAAACTACTCAGATAGATCATATTTTAATTGGAAATTTTGGTGTATTAGTAGTTGAAACAAAAAACCTTCATGGAGAGATATATGGAAATCCATCAGAGAAAAATTGGAGCCAATTTATAGGAACAAAAAAGCATAAATTTTATAACCCTATCTTTCAAAACAAAACTCATGTAGATAATATCCGATATATATTTAATAAAGAAAAAATATATAATATTAATATTGATGGAGTTGTTGTTTTTACAGGAAAAAAGATTGTTTTAAATATCCCTAAAAATAAAATGGTTTATAGATTAAAAGAATTTAAAAAGCTATTGAAAAAGGATAGATATGAAAACAATAACGGAGTGGATATTCAAAAAATATATGAGAGTATAATAAAATATAAAGTTACAGATAGCAAAAAAATATCAGCTCATAAAAGGAATGTTAATAAAAATTAGTTATATGGGGGTTTTTGTATGGATGATAAAAAAAGAGTATTAAGTGGTATACAGCCCACAGGAATTTTTACTATTGGAAATTATTTTGGAGCAATAAAAAATTGGGTTTCTATGCAGGAAAAATATGCTTGTAATTATATGATAGCAGATATGCATTCTATAACTGTTAAGCAAGATCCAAATATTTTAAAGAAAAATGTTTTATCATCATTGGCGCTTTCGTTAGCTTGTGGAATAGATATAAATAAAAGTAATATATTTATACAAAGTCATATTTCAGAGCATGCAGAACTTTGTTGGGTTTTGTCGTCTTTTTCCCAATTTGGAGAACTTTCAAGAATGACACAGTTTAAAGATAAAAGCGAAAATAATAAAGAAAATATAAATGCAGCACTATTTACATATCCGGTCTTACAAACTGCTGATATTCTTTTATATAATGCTGATTTTGTTCCTGTTGGTGCAGATCAGAAACAGCATATAGAGCTTTCTAGAAATATAGCTATCAGGTTTAATGGAATATATGGAGATGTATTTACAATTCCAGAGCCATTTATGAATATAGGTCAGGCTAAAATAATGTCTTTATCTGATCCTGATAAAAAAATGTCTAAGTCTGATAAAAATCAAAATGGTTTTATAGGTATTTTAGAAGAAAAAGATTCTATCATAAAAAAAGTTAAAAAATCTGTAACAGATAGCGAAGGAATAGTTTATTTTGGAGAAGAAAAAGCTGGAATAAATAATTTGATTGATATATATTCTTCTATTACGGAAAAAACAAGAGAAGATATTAAACAAGAGTTTGAAGGAAAAGGCTATGGAGATTTTAAAGTAAAAGTTGGAGAAGTATTAGCTGATTATTTAGAACCAATTAGAATTAAGTATAATATACTTATATCTGATATTGGTTATTTAGAAGAATGTTATAAAAAAGGTGGATTAAATGCAAGAAATATAGCAAGTAAAACATTAAAAAAAGTTTATGATAAGATAGGTTTTATAGATAAATAAAAAATTTAATTATAAGTATTTATCTAATAAAGTGATTTCTATATTTATAGAAATCACTTTATTTTTATATTATTAAAAGATAATAATTGTAATAAAGCTTGTTTTATTTAAATATATTTATATAAAACAAAGTTTGAGAGGTTTTATATAAATATGATGAAGTGGGTTTTTACAGGGCTTATATTTTTATCTGTTATATTTGGAATTTTGACAGGTAGAGTTAGAGAAGTTTCGTCTGCCGCTATGAAAGAATCAAGCAATGCTATTAATTTAATAATATCTTTGATGGGCAGTATATGTTTGTGGAGCGGAATAATGAAGATAGCAGAAGATTCAAAATTAACAGGTAAAATTAGCAATTTATTATACCCAATAACAAAGTTTATTTTTAAGGGTTTAAAAAAAGATTCTAAAGCGTTAAAAACAATATCTATGAATATGACTGCAAATCTTATGGGTTTAGGAAATGCAGCAACTCCATTGGGAATAAAAGCGATGAAAGAGTTAGAGGATGAAGAAAAATCTTCATCTACAGCTACAAAAAATATGATAACATTTGTAGTTTTAAATACGGCCTCTATACAATTGGTTCCAACTACTATTGCTTTTATTCGGCAGAAATATAATGCAGTATCTCCTTTAGATATCCTTCCGGCTATTTTGATAACATCTATGGTGTCTGTTATATCAGGTTTATTAGTAATTAAAATTTTTTCATGTTTTAAATCAAAAGATAAGTAGGTGATTATTTAATATGTGGACGTTTTCAGATTTAATAATACCTCTTATAATATCGGGAATACTTATATATGGATTATATAGGGGTATAGATGTTTTTAATATTTTTATAAAAGGTGCAAAACAGGGTATAGGGATATCACTTAAGATAGTAGCACCATTAGTTGCTTTGATAACATCTGTAGGGATGTTCAAAGCTTCTGGAGGTTTAGATGTTATATCTAATGCTTTAGAACCGATAGGAAGGTTGTTGTTTTTGCCAACAGAGCTTATTCCTTTAGCAATATTAAGACCTATATCAGGAAGCGGAGCGTTGGTTATATTTGAAAATATATTAAAAGATTTTGGACCAGATAGTTTTGTAGGGAGGGTTGCTAGTGTTATGCAAGGATCCACAGAGACAACGTTTTATACAATTGCTGTATATTATGGAGCTACAAAGGTTATTAAAACAAGATACACTTTAGCAGCATCTTTAACCGCAGATATAGTTGGTTTTATAATTAGTGGAATATCAGTATATTTCCTTTTAGGAAGTTAATATTTATAAGTCTCATTGTCAAAAAATATTATATATTGTATAATTAAACATATAATTATTAATTTATTATTATTATAAATTTATGAAATTTGATACATAATAATAAATATTATTAGCTTTTGAATTGGAAGGGAATGAAATTTTTGAGTCATGATAATAAGACAAATGATATAGCTAAAGATTTACAAGATAAAGAAGACCTTCATCTTATGCGTCTGGAAAGAGAGTTGCGTATAAAGCAAGCAAAAGAAAAGCTTAGAAGAGAGGTTGAACTTAGAGAGTTTCAAAAAGAGAGACACGAACAGATAAGACAAGGCTCAATTTCTAGCGGAGGATATCCTTCTAGCTATCAACAACTCCCTTCATATGATGAATATACTACAACAACTAGTGATTCACATAGTTTATCTACCGTTTCAAAATATCCTATGGCTATATCAGAGGATGAGCTTAGAACAAAGATAGAGCTAGAAGTTAGAATGAAATATGAGTCTGAAGAGAGATCTAGGATAGAGATGGAAGAAAGAATTAGAAGAGAAGCAGAGCAAAGAGCAAGACAAGAAATAGAAAGCAAAATTAGAAGGGAAACAGAAGAAAGAATTAGAAGAGAAGCAGAAGAAAGAATTAGAAAAGAAATAGAGGATAAAAGGCAAAGAGATATAGAAGAAAGAGCAAAAGCAGAACTAGAACTTAGACTTAGAAAAGAAGCGGAAGAAAGAATTAGAAGAGAAACAGAAGAAAAAATAAAAAAAGAAATAGAAGAAAAGAAAAAAAGAGATATAGAAGATAAAAAGAGAGCAGAATTAGAACAAAGGCTAAGAAAAGAGGCAGAAAGCAAAATAAAGTCTGAACTTGAGATAACTTTAAAAAAAGAGTTTGACGAAGAACGAAAAATTGAGATGGAAAAAAGAGAAGAAGAGTTTATAAAAGAACTTTTTGAATTTGAGGATAAAGAAAAATTAAGAATAGAACAAGAAACACGGGATAAGATAGAATTAGAATTTAAAGAAAAAGAATCTATTTTAGAAAGTTTTAATAATATTGATGATAATATTGATTCTGAAGAAGATATAGTAGATATTATAAAAGATAATTATAAAGAAGATATAGACATTTCAACTAGTTTAGTTAAAACGGAATCTATAAAAGAAATTGGATTTTTAAAAAGTTTATTTTTATCAAAACCAGAAAGAATGGCAAGAAAAGAGCTAATCCGTTTAGAAAAAGAATCAAAAATTCAACAAAATCATATAGAAGAAAAGTTTCAAAATTTAGAAAAAGAATCAACTAATAAAAAAAATATATATGATACAGTAGAATTATTAGAT
>CAMTHN010000076.1 GCA_947072265.1 uncultured Clostridia bacterium
TGGTTATATTCATATAAAAAATGGAAAAATATTTGATATTGGTGATATGAATGATTTAAAAAAAATTGATGATGAAATTCTAGATATTAGTCAAAGATTAATTTTTCCAGGATTTATAGATCCTCATTGTCATCTTGGAATGTGGGAAGACGCTATAGGTTTTGAAGGAGCAGATGGAAATGAAGACACAGATCCTATTACCCCAAATGTATATGCTATAGATGCTATTAATCCTATGGATAGATGTTTTAAAGAGGCTGTAGAATCTGGTGTGACAACTGTTGTTACTGGACCTGGAAGTTGTAATCCCATTGCTGGAAACTGGATTGCTATAAAAACCTATGGTGATAGAATTGATGATATGATTGTTAAAAATCCTGTAGGAATGAAGTTTGCTTTAGGGGAAAATCCAAAAACTGTTTATAGCAATAAAAATATGGCACCTGTTACAAGGATGGGAACAGTATCACTTATTAAGGAACAATTAGAAAAAACATTGAGATATATGAAAGAAATAGAAAAATCGTATGAAGATAAAGAGAATGATTTACCAGATTATGATGCTAAATGTGAAAGCCTTATTCCTGTTTTAAAAGGAGATTTGAAAGCATTTGTGCATGCCCATAGAGCTGATGATATTTTTACTGCTATAAGACTTTGTAAACATTATAATATAAATTATGTTATAGTTCACGGAACAGAAGCACATCTAATTGTAGAACATCTGAAAAAAGATAATGTTAGTGTAATTACAGGTCCATTTTTATCTGATAGATCTAAACCAGAGCTTAAAAATCTAACTCCATCTTGTCCAGGAATTTTGTCATCTGGTGGTGTTGAATTTGCTATATGTACGGATCATCCAGTTATACCTATTCAATATCTTAATATAGCAGCTGGTGTTGCAAAAAGAGAAGGGTTATCCGAAATAGAAGCTTTAAAATCTATAACTATTAGTGCGGCTAAAATTTGTGGGATAGACGATAAGGTTGGATCCATAGAAATTGGAAAAGATGCCGATTTTGTTGTATTTGATAAATCTCCTTTATCTATAGAAAGCAAGCCCTATAGGGTTATAATTTTAGGAAAAATTATTTGCTGATTTATTTAGAATTAAAATTATAACATACACTATTTTACACTATACGTTTATTCATTGTATAAATTTGATTGATATGTTATAATAGATAAAATTAAGATTTTCTTAATAATATTATTATGGAGGGTTTAAATATGAATATAATTTTTACATCAAAAAAAATAGATTTGAGTACAAAATTTAAAGATAAAGTAGATAAAAAACTTTCTAAACTTCAAAAATTTTTTGGAGATGATGTTGCCTATTACATAAGAGTAAACAGTATTAAAGATTTTATTGTTTTAGAATTGACTGTAAAGACAAAGCAGATTATATTCAGATCTGAAAGAACCTCAACTGATAAGTATCAAGCTTTTGATGACGCTTTAGATATAATTGTTAGACAGATTAAAAAAAATAAATCAAAATTAGAAAAAAGATTTTATAAAGTAGATAATAGTATAAGATTTAATACAGAATATATAAAATTTGATGAAAATAATAATATAGAAGAAGATATTCATAAAGTGGTTAGATATAAAAAGTTCTTTGTAAAACCAATGGATTGTGAAGAAGCAATTTTACAGATGGAACTTTTGGGACATTCATTTTTTATGTTTAGAAATTCATCAAATAATCAAATTAATGTTGTTTATAAAAGAAAAGATGGAGATTATGCTATACTTGAGTCTGAAGTTTAATTAGTTCTAACAACTATATTCTTTAATAAATAGGGAATATAGTTGTTATTTTATTAATTCAGTTTTGTGTAGATTATGGAGAAAATATATGAAGAAATTTAGTTTAATGTGTCCATGTCATTTTGGTGTAGAAAGCATTTTGTCATCAGAAATAAAAAGAATAGGCGGAGAAGATATACGTGTTTCTGATGGAAAAGTTGAATTTTTTGGAGACAAAAAAGTTCTATTTAATAGCAACCTTTGGTTAAGAACAGCTGAAAGAGTGTTTATTGTTTTAGGAAAATTTAGAGCATACACATTTGATCAACTTTTTGAAGGAGTTAAAGAGTTAGGATTTGAAAACTTTATAGGCATTAAAGATGTTTTTCCAGTAAAAGGGTGGTCTTTAAATTCTAAACTTTTTAGTGTTTCATCATGTCAATCTATAATAAAAAAAGCTATTGTTGACAGGCTTAAACAATATTATAAGGTTGATTGGTTTGAAGAAACTGGCAATATGTATCAAGTACAATTCTCTATAATGAAGGATGAGGTTTGTATACTTTTGGATACAACTGGGGCTGGATTGCATAAAAGAGGGTATAGAAAAACATCTGGAGTTGCACCTATAAAAGAAACTTTAGCGGCGGCTATTATAGATATATCTAGAGTTAATAGAGATAGTATTGTCTATGATCCTTTTTGTGGATCTGGAACTATAGCAATAGAAGGCTGTATGAAAGCTTTAAATATAGCACCAGGGATTGGTAGAAAATTTTCTTTAGAAAAATGGAATTTATTTGATGATCAAGATATAAAAATGTATAGAGAAGAAGCTTTAGATATGGTTCGTAGAGAAGGAGTAGGGTTTAAAGCTTATTGTTATGATATAGATAAAAGTTCCTGTGATCTAACTGTTGAAAATGCACGTAAAGCTGGGGTTATAGGACGAATGAAAGTTGGACAAGCCGATATAAGGGATTTTCATAAATTAGAATTAGACAATGATAAAAAAAATATTGTAATATGCAATCCTCCTTATGGAGAAAGGTTATTAGAAAAAGAACAGGCAGAAGAAATATATAAAATTATAGGACAACAATTTTATCATGCAGAAAATAATTCTTATTATATTATTAGTTCTGATGAAAATTTCGAAAAAATTTATGGAAAAGTTGCTGTTAAACGGAGAAAATTATATAACGGAATGATAAAATGTCAATTATATATGTATTTTAATAACCCTAAAAAAGAAAGAACTTGATATTAAATAGATAAAAAGCATGTAAAACTTTTGTTTTACATGCTTTTTATCTATTTAATATCAAGTTCTTTCTTTTATACCTATGATATCATGTTGAATTTTTTTGCTAGATGACATATGTTGATTAAATAAACTTGTGTTTTTAGAGTCATCAGATAATATCTTATCAATTTTTAGTTTTATATCTTCCATAGCTATAACTTGGCTATCGGATTCTTCTGATATATCGCTAATAAGATTTGTAATATTATCTATACCGTCCATAACAGAATTTAAAGCTATAGCTGTATGGTTTGCGATTTCTGTTCCTTCACGAACTGTAATTATCGATGATTCTATATATTCTGTGGTTTCTTTAACAGCTTCAGCGCTTCTTGCAGCTAAATTTCTAACTTCATCAGCAACAACAGCAAATCCTTTTCCGGCATGTCCTGCACGAGCGGCTTCTACAGCTGCATTTAAAGCTAGTATATTTGTTTGAAATGCAATATCATTTATAACTTTAATAATTTTAGCAATGTTTTCGCTTATTTTATTTATTTGATTCATAGATGATAACATTTCATTCATTTGTAATGAACCTTTTTTTGCACTACTAGTAGTAGATTCTACAATTAGATTAACCTGATTAGATTTATTTGCGTTTTTTTCTGTATTTATTTTTAAAAGCGAAAGTTGTGATGAAATATTTTTTATATTTAAATAATAATTGCTATTTGATTCGTAAAAATTTTGAATATTTGAATTAAATAAATTTAATTTATTTTCGAGATTATCTATATCATTTTTTATTTTAGTAGATTTATCATAAAAAAAATCTACTAAAATTTTTAAATTAACATTTATTTCTTTTAATTCAACATTATCTTGATATAAAATTTTTTCTAAATTTCCTTTTGATAAATTTAGTATGTTTTTTGATAAATTTAATATCATATCTTTTGTATTAGAAAATATTCTTAAAAGTGATAAATTAATATCATTTATATATGATTTTTCCAAATCATGTATTTCTATATCTAGATTTCCTTCAGACTTTTCTTTTAAAAATTTAGATATATTTTCTAATGGTAATATTAATTTTCTAATATTTTTCATATATATATGTATAATTA
>CAMTHN010000077.1 GCA_947072265.1 uncultured Clostridia bacterium
ATATAATATCATCAGTCATAGTTTTTATAAAATTAGATATATTTTCTAAATTTAGTTGTAATAAATCTTTTTCTTGTTTTTTAAAATAATTACTAGCAAAAATAGTAAAAATAATAGATATTACAGTTATTGATATTGTGGTAATTGACGCACACAATAGGAAATATTTATAGAAAAAACTTTTTGATATTTTATTCGGAGACTTCAAATTTATATCCTACACCCCATACTGTTTTTAATGCCCATTTTTCAGAAACTCCCTCTAGTTTTTCACGTAATCTTTTTATATGCACGTCAATTGTTCTAGAATCTCCATAATATTCAAATCCCCAGACTTCATCTAAAAGTTGATCTCGAGTGTATACTCTATTTGGATTTGATGCAAGATAGTATAATAACTCTAGTTCTTTAGGTGGGGTTTCGACAATTTTATTATTTACTTTTAGTTCGTATTTATTTAAATTTGCAGATAATGATTCATGCAATATTTCTTTATTTTCTGATTTTGTTTCCACCGATAATCTTCTTCTTAAAACAGCTTTAACACGTGCGGTAACTTCTTTTGTATCAAAAGGTTTTACAATATAATCATCCGCACCTAGTTCTAACCCAAGAACTTTATCAAAGGTTTCTCCCTTGGCAGTAAGCATAATAATAGGTATGTTTGAGGTTTTTCTAACTTCTTTACAAACTTCTAGACCATCTTTAACGGGCATCATAACATCTAATAAAATTATGTCTGGATTTATTTCTTTAAATTTTTCTAACGCTGAATTTCCATCAAAAGTGGTAGTAATATTATACCCTTCATTTTCTAAATATAGTTTTAATAGTTCGCATATATTTTTATCATCGTCAACGATAAGTATTTTATTTTGCATAATAGACCTCCATATAAATATAATAGTTCTTACATTTACAAAGTATACACTATACATAAATTTATTTGTTGATTTTTTAGTAATAATGTATGAAGGAATTATTGAAATTAAGTATATATTTTTGTATAATTAAATGTATAATAAAATTTTGAAAATTATATTTAGGAGATATTTTATGAAGTTAGGAATGGTTGGACTACCGAATGTTGGAAAGAGTACACTATTTAACGCACTTACAAATTCAGGTGCAGAAGCTGCAAATTATCCTTTTTGTACTATTGAACCAAATGTAGGCATGGTTAATGTTCCAGATAAAAGAATTGATGCATTAAGTAAAATATATTCACCCGATAAAATTACACCAGCTTTTTTAGAATTTGTAGATATTGCTGGATTAGTTAAAGGAGCGTCTAAAGGAGAGGGTCTGGGAAATAAATTTTTGTCTAACATTAGAGAAGTTGATGCAATTGTTCATGTTGTTAGATGTTTTGAAGATATTGATATTATACATGTAGATGGAGATATAGGAGCATCTAGAGACATAGAAGTTATAAATTTAGAACTTATATTTTCTGATATAGAGATAGTTGATAGAAGGATTGAAAAGACAAAAAAACTTACTAAATCTGATAAAAAATATTTAATAGAATTAGATTTGTTTGAAAAGTTAAAATTACATCTAGAATCTGGCTTACCTGCAAGAAGTTTTGATGCAGATAATAATATAGATATAATGAGAAGTATATCTCTTTTGTCTAATAAACCTATTATATATGCTGCAAATATGTGTGAAGAAGATTTTAAAAAAGATATTAAAACAAATAAAGAATATAAATCTGTTTGTATGATTGCCGAAAAGGAAAATGCCTGTGTATTACCAATATGCGCAAAATTAGAAGAAGAAATTTCTTCTATGGACTATGATGATAAACATATGTTTTTGAATGAACTTAAATTAGAACAATCTGGATTAGATAGAATTATAAGAGAAGGGTATTCTGCTCTTGGGCTTATATCTTATTTAACAGCAGGAAAACAGGAGGTGAGAGCCTGGACTATAGAAAAGGGAACAAAGGCTCCACAAGCTGCGGGGAAAATACATACAGATTTTGAGAAAGGATTTATAAGAGCAGAAATTGTTTCTTATCTAGATTTTATCGAATGTGGTGGTATGGTTGGCGCTAAGGATAAGGGACTTGTCCGCTTAGAGGGAAAAGAATATATTGTTAATGATGGAGATATTATTTTATTTAGATTTAATGTATAACAACAGATATAATAAAAAAGGGAGGTTACAATGTAACCTCCCTTTTTTATTATATCTGTTGTTTTAAATTATCTAAAAGATCTTCATATCCAGGTTTTTCTAATAATGCAAACATATTGTTTTTATATTCTTCAACACCAGGTTGATCAAAAGGATTAACTCCTAATATATAAGCAGATATGGCACAAGCTTTTTCAAAAAAATATATCATATATCCAAATGTTTCCTCATCCATTTTATCTATATCAAAAATAATATTAGGTAAATTTCCATCTGTATGGGCAATTGCAGTGGATATCATGGCTTTTTCATTTATCTCTGAAACTGTTTTACTAGATAAATAGTTTAAAGAATCAAAATCATTTTCAATTTTTTTAATGGTTATATCATTATTAGGAGATTTTATATTTAATACTGTTTCAAATAATATTTCGTTTCCATCTTGCATAAATTGTCCTAATGAGTGTAGATCTGTAGAAAAAATAGCACTAGTTGGATATATACCTTTTTTATCTTTACCTTCACTCTCACCGAAAAGTTGTTTAGACCATTCTAAAAACATTGATAACTTTTGTTGATATGAAACAAAAATTTCAACACTTCTTCCTTTATTATAAAGTATATTTCTTATTGCAGCATATTTATAACAATCGTTATTTAAATTATCTATACTAGAATTTTTTAAAGCAGTTTGTGCACCCTCCATAATTTTATGTATATCTATTCCAGCAACAGCAATAGGTAAAAGTCCAACAGCTGTTAGAAATGAAAATCTTCCTCCAATATTATCTGGAATAACAAATGTTTCATATTTTTCTATATCGGCAAGGATTTTCAAAGTTCCTTTTGATTTATCAGTTGTACAAAAAATTCGTTTGTTAGAATCTTTACCGTATTTATTATCCATTATTTCCCTAAATATTCTAAAAGCGACAGCAGGTTCTGTTGTTGTTCCTGATTTTGATATAACGTTTATACATAGATCTTTTCCTCTGCACATTTCGATAATATCAGAAATATAATCAGATGAGAGATTATTTCCTACAAAGAGAATATCAGGTGTATTTTTTTCTAATTGGTTATAAAAATTAGATTTTAAAGCTTCTATACAAGCTCTAGGACCTGTGTATGACCCCCCAATACCAATTACTATAAGAATATCACACATATTTTTAATTTTTTCTGCAGCTAAAGAAATTCTTTCAAATTCAAATATATCATAATTATTAGGTAGATTTAACCATCCTGTAAAATCATTTTTGGTATCTTGTTTTGTATTCAATAATTTATCAGCTTTTTTAATTAAAAGCTCCATGCTTTTTAATTCATCAGAAGATATGAATCTTTCTAAATATTTCGTATTTAATTTAAATGACATTATTTAACTTCCTTATTTTCATATTTATTTTTAAATTCTTTGATATCTATTATACATCTTTTATGTTTAGCATATCCAATTTTTTGATATTCATCAAAACCTTCTATATCAAAAGAAATAATATTTTTATCTATATTAGAAATAGTTGAAACAATTTTTATTCTACTATTAATTGGAGTTGGGGATATGTGATGTACACTAATGTATATTCCGACAGTTGTTTTATCTAGATCTATTTTATTTAGAATACAATTTGATGAAGCGTTTTCCATATATGCAATCATATATGGAGTTGATAACACAGGAAGGCTTCCACTTTTCATATTTATAGCAAGATGAGATTGTTTAACTATACAATTTAAAATATAATAGTCTCCTAATTTTATACTAATATAAACCACCTCTTTAATTTATTCATCAATCTGTATTAGATTATTTTGAAGGCTATATTGCAATGATAATATCTTTATTCCTACAAATTCAAATTTTATAGTTATATTATCATATTTTTTTAATGTTATAATTCCTTCTCCATAAATTTTGTGATATAGTTTTTTTCCTATTATATCATCATTATATGAATTGTAAGAAATATTTTTA
>CAMTHN010000078.1 GCA_947072265.1 uncultured Clostridia bacterium
TTATATAATTGTAGGATAGAAATTATAATAAAAAATCTTTAATATTAATACTGATATTATAAAAATTTTATCTATGTAGCAATTTATAGAGTACATAGAAGATTTTATTTGAAAAGGAAGTATAAGATTGCATTTATACAATGGAGATATAGATAAATTAAAAAAATATTTTTAAGAAGAAAAGTGTGTAGAATAAGTTGACATTTTAAAAGATAAGATATTTATCTGCTTCTGGTTGAAAATGATTTCAGAATGATTATTTTGTAATTTCTTTTAATAATCTTTCTTTTTTTATGGTTATATATATATAGTTTGTTTTACAAAATTCGACCAATATAAAATAAATATTATGTGATTATATATTGTGTATAATATTGTAATAAATTAGGAGAATGATAACTATGTTTAGACATCTTGTAGGTGCAGCAGTTAAAGTTATTCCAAAACCAACGCCGAGACCAATTCTACCCCCAAAACCAACGCAGAATACACCTCCAAATCCAACGCAGAATCCACCTCCTAATCGAACTCCGAGGACAACTCCGAATCCACCTCCTAATCGAACTCCGAGGACAACTCCAAATCCACCTCCAAAGCCAACGCTAACAGAGATAAATAATAGTATATGTTATAAATTAATTAGTTGTAAAAATAGCACCATGAATGTTGACCCTAATGCTAATGCTACTGCTACTGCTACTAATAAATCTTTCGACGAATTCTGTAAAACTAATAGTATTATACCCTCAAAACCATCCATATCAACTCAATATCAATTGCCAACTGCTAAGAGTTGTATAAATACGTCTCTATTAGAAAAAAAAGATAATAAAAATAGTGTTCTTCTTAATAAAACTTGTAATATATGTAATCCAGATAAAGATATTGATAAGCATGAAAATAATATGTTTAAGACTGTTTTTCCAGATTTACCTGATGAAGAAGAGATCCCTATCAGTGAAAAAAAAGTTAAAAATAATGAGCAAAAAGAATCATTTATAACTAATATGCTTAACAATTTTGGGTTTGACCAACAAACATCTGAGTATATGTACAAATTATATGATGGAATAAAAATAAAGTATAAATCTAGTCCAGGGGAAATAGACTGGTATTTTTCTAGGGCTTTAAGCCAAATAGGTGGAAGTTATGGAAAATTTAATATATCAAATGTATTTGGTTATACAATAGATGAAGAAGATATATTTTTAAAAATGATGGATATTGATGCAGATGCATGGACAAATGGAGCTGGAAAGGTCTGTGGATATGGAGGAGAACAAACTTTTTTTAATGATGTAGGAATGAGTAATAATGAATTTATATATTTAAGATATATTCTAAGATTACAACATTTTATAACTAGTACACCTTCTATTTATAGTTATGATGCTATGATGAAAAATAGATATAGTACTCAATTTGAATGGAAAAAAAATATGGAAAAAGGTTTAAATAAAAATAATATATGCCTTAAATGTTTCCAAAATACGTATAAAGAAATCTGCACGGGGTTTAAAGACAAAGGAGATTTTGCGCATATGATGTATACTATAGCGGGAAATTTAATTAATAAGGGGTATGGCGTTACTAATTCTTGGAATCCTCCACTTGCTGGACATATGGGGTGGAGAGATGCAGAAGAGAGAAAAGATATAGTTGGTTGGCTTGGCGATGCACTTCATGCTGGAGGATTTTTTATATCCAAAAAAGCATTTGATAGAATAGTATCTATAAATAGTGGTATTAATAATGTTATTAATAATATGAATTTTGTACTAAATTATGTATATTTAGAAATACAAAAATATAGTATTACTCTGGAGCTTGTTAAAATAAAAGATGGATATATATATTCTCCTAGTGGGGTTTCTTTTGGAAATGATGATTATATATCTGATTTAGATGCGGATAATATATCTCACATGCCTAAAAATATTTTAATAGATAATATTAATAGCTATTATAGCGGCATATCTGATAGTAAAAGGAAATCGGAATTTTTGAAAAATAATCCATATAAAAAAATAGAAAATATTATACTTGTTAAATTAGCGAAAAAAAACATAGAAGAACTAAAAACAAAGGAATTTAAAAGTACTTATGATTTTTTAAAGAAATTAAATAGTTAATAAACAGTATATTATTTTTGATTATCAATATTTTTTAGATACATATGTTTTAAATATAATTGAACTTCTAATCTTGATAGATTATATTGTTCAATTACAAAATTTAACTCACTTTTATACAATAATTGATGATAGAATAATTCTTTTTTATATTGAGCAATTTCCATCAATTCATAACTATCGATATAATTTTTGTGTAAAATTATTAATCTTTCAATATATTCGTCATAATTTGGAAGATCCATACGTTTTATTATTGCGTTTAAAACATTTTCTGGAACTTCTATTTCAGTATCAATTTTGGGATCAATTTCGCAATCCATTTCTAAGTTAACTATATTTTTATTAGGTGGTCTATCAAATACACTTTCGCATTTTTTTTCAACAAAACTTAATTCTTCATTTTTATTTAAACAAAGTATATTTGAAGGAGATGGGAAAATATAATTTAACACGTTTGTATATCCAGATAATAAATTTGAAGATACAGTTTCATATAGTGTTTTATCTGGTATTACAATTTCCTCCTCTTTCTCCTCTTCCTCCTCTTTCTCCTCTTTCTCTTCTTTCTCCTCCTCTAGTATTACATATAATTCATTATATTTTTCTTTTTCATCGTCTTGGGGGGGTTCTTTTAATTCTAACAGAGATTCTGTTAATTCTTTATCATCTGTATTGTCATTTTGTTTTTCTTTATGATTTGGTAATTTAATTTTTGATGGAGGAAAAGCATAATTATAGACTTTTATACAGCTTGATAAAACTTTTGCTGTTTTAGTTAAATCTGAGTTTTCTTCATCTAATCCCAAAAAAGATTTTATTAATTTTTTATCATCTTGATTATCTCTCTGTTTTTTATCTTGATCTTCTATTTTTAAATTATTTAACAATGAACTAGTAAAAACGTTTTTATTTTCTCTGTCTTTTTAAACATTGTATGTAACTCCGTAATTATTTTGTTAATAAATTTTTTTAATATAGCATAATAATTACTCTTTTGGATATAATATTTGTGAAAGGTGTGTTTTTATGAATGGAAATATAGAACTATTAAATTATATTTATCAAAATTCTCAAATGGGGATAGAAACGATAAATAAAATTTTACCAATTATAAAAAATGATTTATTAAAAAATCAAATGGAGCTGCAATATGACAAGTATAAAAATATTAATCAACGTGCTAAATATGTTTTAAATAAATATGGATCAGATGAAAAAGGAATTGGAATTTTACAAAAAATAACAACCTATATCATGATAGATTTTCAAACTATTATGGACAAATCTTCTTCTCATATTTCAGAAATGTTTATTAATGGAAGTAATATGGGGATTATTCAGTGTATAAAGAAGTTAAATGAATATCCTAATGCGGATAAAGATGTTGTTTCTCTTATGTTAGAACTTAAAGATATAGAGGAAATTAGCTTAGAAAAATTAAAACAATTATTATAATCTAATTTTCATTCATTTTTACTATAAGAGAAACGTCCGATGCTTTTACAGAATGTGTTAAACACCCCATTGAAATAACATCTATTCCTATTGACGCTATTTCTAATATATTTTCTTCTGTAATATTTCCCGATGCTTCTAATATGCATTTTTTATTGTTGATTTTAATAGCATCTTTCATAGTTTGTATATTCATATTATCAAGCATTATTATATCAACTTTTGATTCTAATGCTTGATATAATTCTTCAATATTTGTTACTTCTATTTCTATTTTTGTAGCATGAGATATTTTTTTTCTTAGTTGTTCTACAGCATTTTTTATCCCTCCTGCAGAAATTATATGATTCTCTTTTATCATAGCCATATCACTTAAGTTATATCTATGATTTTTTCCGCCACCAATCATAACAGCATATTTTTGGAAAATTCTTATTCCTGGAATTGTTTTTCGGGTATCTGTAATAGATGTGTTTGTTTGTTTAATTAGATTAACTATTTTATTTGTTTTTGTAGATATACCTGATAGATGT
>CAMTHN010000079.1 GCA_947072265.1 uncultured Clostridia bacterium
AATAAAATAAAATAGAGATATATATGACATAAATATTTTTTAAAAATTAATCACTAACATAAGGCAATAAAGCTATGTATCTAGCACGTTTTATCGCATTTGTTAACTGTCTTTGATGCCCAGAACAAGCTCCAGTTACACGTCTAGGAACTATTTTTCCTCTTTCAGAAAGATATCTTTTAAGTTTTGCTACATCTTTATAATTTATAGTATTTAATTTTTCTACACAAAATGCACAAACTTTTTTACGAGATCTCTTCATACGATTAGGTCTTTCCACCAGAAAATTCCTCCTTTATTTCTAAAATGGTAGTTCATCATCATCTATTTCTTCAAAATCTTCGAAATCACCAATAGAAAAATTGGCGCCTTTTGGAGCTTCTTCCGTTTTAGGCGGAGAAAAAGGCGAAGATGAATTAGATGTGGATGATGAATTTTTACTTTCGGCAAAATAAACTTGATCAGCAACAACTTCAAATGCAGTTCTTTTATTACCTTGTTTATCTTCATAATTTCTTGTTTGTATAGTTCCTTCTAAAGCTAATAATTGTCCCTTTTTAAAATACTTACTTACAAATTCAGCAGTACCTCTCCAAGTAACAATATTTATAAAATCTGTAATATCTCTATTATAATTTCTATTAACAGCTATAGAAAATGCACAAACAGAAACCCCATTAGGGGTTTGTTTCAACTCTAAATCTGAAGTTAATCTGCCCATAAGTATGGCTTTATTAAGCATAACTTAAACCTCTCTTGTAACAACAAGTGTACGTAACAAACCATCAGTAATATTAAATATTCTATCAAGTTCTGCTGGAAAATCAGGAGCACTTGTAAAATTAATAAGTATATAGTGTCCCTCTGTTTGATCATTGATTTCATAAGCAAGTCTTCTTTTGCCCCATTCATCAACATTATCAATTACACCATTAGTAGAAATAAGTTCAGAAAACTTATTAATTAAAGCTTTTATACCGTCTTCTCCTAAAGTTGGATTAATAACAATAATAGCTTCATATTTTTCTTTAATTTTTGGCATTATAAACACCTCCTTTTGGACTTTGGCCATATTTATAAATATAGCAAGGAAAACATCTTAATTATATCAATTTAATTTAACATTGTCAATAAATAAAAAGGAGATCAAATTAAATTGATCTCCTTTTTATACTTAAACTATTTTATTAAAAACGTATATTTTTGAACAATATCCCATCCGGCTGTTTTCGATATAAAATATTTAATGTTATTAGCATCATTTAAGCTATAAATATTATTTCTATCTATATCTGCAAGATGTTTAACACTTTCAAAATGTGCTTTTATTGACTCTATATTTCCTAGATAAAGCATATAAATTCCTACATCACTATCATCTAAAATATTTCCAGAAGAATCTCTATCTCCATCAATACGTCCATTTTGATTTAAATCTCCTATTTGATCAATTATAAATATTTTTCTTTCAACAGAATCAGCAAGGGAATTTAAAGTATATTCTATTATATAATTACCGAATACTACATAATCATTTCCTAATGAATCTTTTGCAATACTATTTATATCAAGGTTTTCATCAGGTTGATATTTTGGAAGATCAAATGATTTTCCTCTAGATCCATCTTCTAATATTTCATATACTTTTCTATTAATATTATCTGATAAAGTTGGTTGGCTATTTCCGTCTTGATCAAAAACTTCAAATCCTGTATCTCTAAAATTATTAAATCTATATCCGTAGATATCTTTAACTTCTGCTGGAGAAGAAGTCTCTGGATTTTCACTAGCATTTCCATCTTTTAGTATAATTTCATTATTTTCAACTGAAACAATTAAAAAGTTTGATGTTTTTGCTATTCCATTTTTAATAGAAGAATCTGCGTCTTTTAAAGTTGCTTTAATTTTAACAGTTCCATTTCTATTGATTTTCAAAACTCCATTTTCATTACTACTAAACATATCCATAGGACCTTCTATTATTTCTACATCTAGTTTCATCTTATCAGAAATTGTAAATTGAGTTTTATTTTTAATAATTTCTTGCTCATACCCTAAAGCATCTCGAATGTCTATTGTATCTCCAATTTTTAGATTTGCTCTATAATTATCAGAAATAAATCTAAATTGATTTCCCGTGCTATCTTTCAAGAAGTTATATGCTTTATATAGCTCTGGAACTTCTCCAAATGCTGTATATAAAGTTACAATTGAATTATTTCTAATACTAAACCCATTTGTATTATTAACACGAGTTGATCTAACATCAAGATTTTCTATTCTATTATTAGATAGATTAACATTTATTAATGATGTGTTTTTACTAAGATCTATTTCTTTTATGTTATTTTCTTTTAAATATATAGCTCTTAGTCTAGTAGAATCAGAAACATTTATATCATTAAGTCTATTTGTATTTAAATCTATTGTATCCGCATTAACTATTCCAGAAAAATTTGCAGATTCTATTTTATTATTTTTAAATCTAATATTTTCTGCTTTTGGAAAATTCTTAAAATTAAATTGTTTTAATAAATTATCTTCTAAAATAATTATTTTAGAATTATCCATAGAAGAATCATTTAAATTTTTAATTCTATTATAACTTGCTCTAAAATCAGTCATATTAGGATAATTAGGAGCTATAATCATATCTCTTATTTTATTATTTTCATCTTCTCTATACACATTATTTTTTATATCTTCTTCTGTTCTATTGTTAGCATAAACTACCAATAAATTTTCACTTCCAGAAATATCAAGGTATTCAAGATTAGTATTATAAGCATGAATACTAGTTAATTCAGCCTGATTTTTTGCATCTAAAGATATTATAGGATTTGAATACACTACTATTTGATCTATCTTGTTCATACTGCTTATATCTAATTTTTCAATACTATTAAAACCTAAATTTAAATTATTAAGATTAGTATTTCCAGATACATCTAATTCTTTAAGTAAATTTCCTTGAACTTTAACCTGTGTAACAGCTCCACCTTCTGGAAGAGTTATTTCTAATAAACTAGACGCAGGAAAATTTATTTCTGTAACCTTTGTATTTTTAGACATATCAATATCTAAAAAGCTTGTTTCTTTAATCATATAAAACGTTTGCAGATTAGTCATATAAGAAATACCAATAGCTGATTCTATTTCTTGAGATAAATCTTTTATCTCTTGGGTATATTCTGGATTAGTACTGTTGCCTATACTAAAACCACTTCTACGATTAACTTCTCTGTATGTAATATCGCCGATAGAAGCGGATGGATCTTTCCCACTTAATCCTATAATACCGATTACAACTTGTTTAAATTTATCGTCTAAAAAAGGAACAATATCATTATCATGAGATTTATCAGGATCACTATATAGAGGAAGTTTTCCATCATATTGAGTATATATATAATAATTTGATGTTCCTCTTAATTTTATATCCTCTTGAATATTTTCTAATGCATATTGCTTTTTAGCAGCACCGACAGCTTTAGAAACTTCTTTAGAGTCTATATCTTGGATCATATTATTATGATTTATCAAAAGATCTCCAACTTGAACCAATTTATGATTTATTGAAAGTTCTTCTGATCTAGGTCCATCAATCACATTAATAATATTTGGATTTGCATCAGGTTTTATATCAAACTTACCTTTATTATATACAACATAAAAATCAGAATTTAAAACTTCTAAAGTTTCATCAATGTCTAATTTTTTTTCTTTAGCTATAAGTGATATATTGGTCTCTCCTCCAAAAAGTTGAGAATCTGGAAGAAAATTGTTATATGTTAAAAATAACGATAAATCTTTTCCACCATAATTTAAATTAATAAGTTGGTTATGGTCTACTTCGAATTTTAATAAATTTAAAGCGGAAATATCTAATGAGTCTATTCTGTTTTTTGATAGATATAATTCTATAATATTATCGCTTCCAGTAAGATTTAAGCCATTTATTCTATTACTAGAAAGATTTAAATTTATTAAAGAAGTATATCCAGTTCCATCAAAAGATTCTAATTTATTATTAGATGCATCTAAGATAGACATTTTGCTTTTTCCACCTAAAGATAAACTAGATATTCTATTAT
>CAMTHN010000080.1 GCA_947072265.1 uncultured Clostridia bacterium
TAACCTGCCCTTTTCTTGTACTGTGTTATTACAGTTTTTTTTATATATTTTCTTTACAAAATGATTGTAAAACATTAAGTGCAATATCTTCATCATTTCCATCTATTTCAAATATAATTTCATCACCCTGTTTACATGCAAGTGACATAACTGCAAAAATTCTTTTAGCATCTCCTGATTTTTCTTGTTTTTTTATAGTTATAGAAGATTTAAATTCACCGGCTTTTTTAACCAATATCCCAGCTGGTCTTGCATGAATCCCTGAAGGGTCTGTTATAGTGTAAGAAAAAGTTTTCATTATTTTATCTCCTTATATTTTAAATATTATTTTTGTTTTGAATAGGTTTTTTTAATATTGCAAGTATGATCATCCCAACGACAGAACCAGTTATAAGAGCAACTATATATCCTAATGTATTTCCTACAACTGGAAAAACGAATATACCACCATGGGGAGCTCTAAGAGTTGAGTTGAAAGCCATTGATAAAGCGCCTGCGGTTGCAGATCCGATAATACATGAAGGTATAACTCTTAATGGATCAGCAGCAGCAAAAGGTATAGCACCCTCCGTTATAAATGAGAAACCCATAATATAATTAGTTAGACCTGATTGTCTTTCTCTTTTTGTAAATCTATTTTTAAAGAATGTAGAACATAGAGCTATGGATAAAGGAGGAACCATTCCACCAACCATTACAGCCGCCATAATATCAAATTGTCCACTTGCAATAGAAGCGGTTCCAAATACATATGCAGCCTTGTTTAATGGACCACCCATATCAAACGCCATCATTCCACCAAGTATAATTCCTAAAAGAATTTTGCTTGTTGACCCCATTGAGTTTAATAAATTTGTTAAAGAGTCATTTATATATGCTACAGGAGGATTTATTACAAATGTTATTATACAACCTATTAGTAGAATTCCAAAAAGTGGATATAATAGTACTGGTTTTATACCTTCTAGTGTTTTTGGTAATAAATCAAATAATTTTTTTAGTGCAAGAACAGTATAACCTGCTATAAATCCAGCTAATAAAGCACCTAAAAATCCTGATCCGCCAGAATTCGCCAACATACCTCCAACAAATCCAACAGCAAGAGCAGGTCGATCGCCAATGCTCATCGCTATATATCCAGCAAGAATAGGAAGCATAAATCCAAACGCTGTGTCTCCAATAGTTTTTAAAAGGGAGGCAAAATAAGTATTTTTTCCAAAATTACTAGGATCTATAGAATAATCGTCGAATAAAAAAGCCATTGCAATAAGAATACCTCCACCTATAACAAAAGGAAGCATATGAGAAACACCATTCATTAGATGTTTGTATATTTTTCTTATAGCGGATTCTTTTTCATCTTGATTATCTTCATATGGATTAGAGTTAGAATATATAGGTGCCTTTTCATTTAACGCTCTATTTATTAATTCATCTGCCTTATGTATTCCATTGGCAACTTTAGTTTGAATAAGTTTTTTTCCATTAAATCTATTCATTTCAACTTTTTTGTCAGCAGCAATTATTATGCAATCTGCTTGTTCTATTTCTTTTTTTGTTAAAGCATTTTTGATTCCCCCAGATCCATTAGTTTCAACTTTTATTGTTGTTCCTTGTTTTTTTGCTGCGTTTTCTAAACTTTCTGCAGCCATAAAAGTATGTGCTATACCGGTTGGACAAGCTGTTACAGCAAGAATTTTGTAAGATGATTCAATCTTAGTATCATCTTTTTTATCATCAAATTTTTCTGTTTCCATATTATCTATTAATTTTAAAAAATCTTCTTTTGATTTTGAATTTATAAGTTTATCCTTAAAAACTTCATCCATCAGAAGTACAGAAAGTCTGCTTAGAACATCTAGATGAAGATTATTTCCTGATTCTGGAACTGCAATCATGAAAAAAAGTTTTGCAGGCAATCCGTCTAAAGAATCAAAATCAACACCATCTTTAATAACCATAGAAGCAAGAGCGGGTTTTGATACAGCGGAAGTTTTTGCATGGGGGATAGCAATATTTTCACCTATACCTGTTGTACCTTGTTTTTCTCTAGCTAATATAGCTATTTTATATTCCGATTTATTTAATAAAACTCCAGTTGTATCAACTAAATCTATAAGTGTATCAATTGCGTCTATTTTGTTTTTAACGGATTTGTTAAGAGATATACTAGATTCTTTTAATAAGTCTGTGATACGCATGATAACCTCCTAATTTATAATTTTTTATACATAGCATATATATCATTTTTTGTTGCTAGATATTGTGTAAATGCTGTTGCAGTTCCAGCAGATATTCCAAATTTTAGAGCATCTTCTAAATTTTTATATTTTAAATATCCATATATGAAACCAGCAACCATAGAATCGCCTGCACCTACAGAGTTTACTAAATTTCCTTTAGGTGCAGAAGATTTATATACATTTTGATTTTGGTCTATAAGTATAGCTCCATCTTTAGCAAGAGAGATTAAAACATTTTGTGCTCCCATTAATTGAAGTTTTTTTGCATTTAAGATAAGTTGTTCTTCGGATATTATCTTTGTGTTAAATATTTCTTCTAATTCATGGTTATTTGGTTTAATTAAAAAAGGTTTATATTTTAATGTATTTAAAATTAATTCACCAGTTGCATCAACAACAAATTTTGTTTTTTTATTTTCTAGGGTTGATATTATTGTTTCGTAGGTGTTTTTCGGTAAAGATGATGGAATACTACCAGCTAAAATAAGAATATCATCTTCTTTTAATAATTTTATTTTATCTATAAGCTTGTTTATATATTCTTGAGATATTATAGGTCCGTTTCCATTAATCTCTGTCTCTGTTTCTGATTTTAGTTTAACATTTATACGAGAAATACCATCTTTTAATTTAATAAAATCTGTTTTCATTCCTTCTTTAAATAGAGTTTTTTCTATATATTCACCAGTAAATCCAGATATAAAACCTAAAGCGGTTGTTTCCAATTTTAAATTTGTTAGAACAGAAGATACATTTATACCTTTTCCACCACAGTTTATGTATTCTGATGAAGCCCTATTAATAGCATTGTTTGAAAATGATTCTAAATTCATTATATAATCAATAGATGGATTAAATGTAATAGTATATATCATTATTTATTACTCTCCAATATTTTAGTATATAAGTAATTAAGTTTTAGAAAAATCTAATATATTATGTCAAATTTCTTGATTGTATAAATATTTCATATCTTATATAATATCATTATGAAAAATGATAGTCAATTAAAAGAATTATATAATTGTTAATATAATCACAAAATTATTAATAGTATCTGTATTATTATGTTTAATACCAAGTCTTATAAATAATTCAGGCTAACTTTTATTATTTGTGATATAATTATAAAAAACAAAAATTGGGTGATATATTTATGAAAAAAATAGCAGATAAAAATTTTTGGCCATTGCTAGTTAGTATAGCTGTTCCGATGTCATTACAAAATTTGTTGTCACTTATGATTAGTATGATTGATACTATTATGCTAGGAAGAGTTGGAGAAATAGAGATTGCTTCTGCAAATCTAGCAAATCAAACCTTTTTTATCTTCACGCTTGCTGTATTTGGTCTTTCTGGAGGAGGACTTGTTTTATGTTCACAGTATTTAGGGAAAAAAGATCTGAATTCTTTTATAAGTGTTATTTCTATAACTATAAAAATAGCTTTATTAATAGCAATTATTTTAAATATAGTTGTTTTCTTATTTCCAGAAAATGTTATGGCTATCTATACAAATGATGAATCTATAATATATGTTGGTAGTAAGTACCTGAAAATTATAAGTTTTTCTTATGGATTTTACGGCGTCTCTATAATCCTTTTAAATGCATTAGTTAGTATCTCAGTTATAAAAATTTCTATTATAACTAATATTTTATCTTTAATAATAAACTTTGTTTTAAACTGGATTTTTATATTTGGAAATTTTGGATTTCCAGCAATGGGAATAGAAGGAGCAGCTTTATCAACGCTGTTTTGTAGAATTATAGAGTTTAGTATTGTTGTCTTTTATGTTGTTTTTATAGATAAAAAATTGATAATTAAAATGTCTC
>CAMTHN010000081.1 GCA_947072265.1 uncultured Clostridia bacterium
AAGTTAATATTAAAACCTCTTGGCGTTTAATATTAAAGAGCATAAGGGAATTTTGCTATCACCTACCGTGACAGGTTAGGCAAAGCCTAACAAATTCGTGATATCATAAATATACCTAAAGATATACAGTTTGATATACAATGTGATATACAAAAGATATACATTAATACATAATGATATACAAATTAATATACGTAAAATCTTCTTAAAATACATAGAAAAAGGTGAATATATGTCAAATTTAATACTAAGGGATATAAATATATCCTGCTTAAATCGTATAGATCAACTTGCTAAAAAGAGTAATCAAAGTAGAAATAGTTACCTTAAAAATGCCATAGAAAATATGGCAGTTCATCAAAATATATTAGATATAGATATGAAATATACAGAACTTTGTGAGAAAGTTTTTCTTGTTTTACAAGCAAATACAAAATCTCTAAACCAATTAATCGAATCAAATAATATTATGATTAATACACTAAATAAAATTACTGGAGGATAGACAATATGAAAAAAATGTATCAATTTAGACTTACAGATGAAACACATAATTATATAGAAAACTTTGCAAAAGAAAAGAATATTAACAAGACAAAGTCACTAGAAAAAATCGTAAAACAGCATTCCCAAATAGAGGGAGATATGCGAACAAATTTTGCAAAACTCCTTGCAAAAGAAGTTGGAATAGAGATAAAAAAAGACCTAACCAGAATCAGGTTAGGAACAAATACTGCAGACAAAAATAGCCAGATAATCATCGAACTTTTGCAAGGAATTTATGCCCACCACAACATACAAGAATGCATCACCACCGACCTAATAAAACTAAAAGGAATCGAGCAAGCAGAGGCTACAGTTAAGAAAAGAATCGAGGGTTATAGACAACGGAATCTTGAGAAAAATAGTAAATAAAAATCACCTAGATTAATCTCTATCATAAACTATAATTATAACTAAAAATCAAATTTTTAAAAGGAGTTTTTATTATGAATTTCATAGCAATAAGTTCAATATTATTAATGCCATTTATTATAATTTTAGCCTTCATAATCCCTATATTAATTTTTATCTTTATTACAAGATATATTATAAAATATTTTTGGAGATCAAAATATTTTTATGATCAGGAATATCTAGAATATATTAAAAATAAGAAAAATAATTTTAAATAAAAGGAGCCCTCATGGCGATAATATCGGGAGTAATCCTAAAGAGTAAATTCATAGAATCAACAGGAAAAGAGTTCAGTTCATATATAGATTATATTGATAGAGAAACTGCTGTACGCCAGTGTATGTATAGCAGTTTTTCTTTGTATAACGAGTATATGCAAAACCCAGAAAAGTCATCAGGGCTGTTCACAGATACAAAAAATTCTCTAACTTCAGAAGAGATAAAAACGCTGAAATACTCATTTTTTCAAGCACAGAAAAAAGACTCTCTTATGTGGCAGAATGTTATCTCTTTTGATAACCGTTGGCTAGAGGAATTAGGTGTGTATAATAGCAAAACTGGATATCTTGATGAAACTAAACTTAGAAATATAACCCGAATTTCTACAAAGGAAATGCTGGATAAAAAAGGAATGATATCCTCTGCAATCTGGTCGGCATCAATCCACTATAACACCGATAATATTCATATCCATATCGCAATTGTTGAGCCAAATCCAGTTACAAAAAGAGGAATGATAAAACAAAAAGATATGGAAAAGATGAAATCTAAAGTGGTAAATAATCTCCTGGATATTTCTAAATCTCATGAGAAGATAAACCAACTTATTCGAGAAGATATTATTAAAAAAAGAAGTTCAAACTTATTTATAAAAGATATAGAATTAAATAAAATATTTAAAGAGATACATAAAAAACTTCCTGAAGATAAGAGGATGTGGAATTACAAAATGAACGTAATAAAAGAAATAAGACCACTGATAGATAAACTATCAGCGGTCTATATTTCAACCTATCACAATGAGCAATTTTTACAACTAAAAAAAATACTGGCAGAAAAACAAAATGAATATAACAAGGCTTATGGAAAGAGTGATAAAAACTTTGTGAATACAAAACTAGACGACCTGAATACTAGAATGGGAAACTCTATTTTAAAAGAAATTAAAGATTATGATAAAAATCTTAAAATAGAGAAATACGATAAAAACAAACAAGAGTATAACCCTGTATCAAGGATGAAAAACTCTTTGAAAAAAGATTTTAAAAAATCAAAAAATCAATATGAATTTGAGAAACTACAAAGAGAATTATCTGGAGAGATTGAGATCAATTTTCAATAATAAAAGGAGAAATTAACATGAATAAATTTAGACCTGGAAGAAGATATATAACTGGAAATTATAAAAGAGATAGCATAATTTTTTTAAATGAATTTGCAAAAGAGTATAGTTTTAGTAGAGCTAAAATTTTTGAACTTGGCTTTGTATTTGCCTATAGAAATTTTAATGAGTTTAAAGATTATTTTGAAAACGCTAATATTTCTTCCATTCCAATAGAAGAAAAAACATATTTTGGAGGATATATAAGAGATACATATTATAATAATTTTAAGGATTTTCTAGAAGATTATAATTTGGATAAAATCCATAAAAACAAGATTTCTTTTGTTAGATTTGCAGATATGATTATAGAATTTCTTAAAGAAAACCAAGCTGAAGTCCTTGATTTAATCTACAACAAAGGAATATTTATAATATAGATTTCACAATATATTTGAAAATATCCTGGATATAAAATATATAATACATCCAAAATTAGAAAGGAGTATACTATGAAATTTTTCACCATGTCTAATAACATCTTTAACATAAATCTAACACCGAATGAATTTTCAGTATACTCATATCTTTGTTTTAGACAGGGACAATCCCATAGTATAATTCTTAAAACAAAATTTATTGGAATAAAATTAAACCTAACAAGACCGACTATTTTAAAAGCTATTAGCGGTCTTATATATAAAAATTTAATCACCAAAAAAAAGAGATATACATCTGATGGATATCTCCTTGCTAGCAGATATATAGTTAAAAATAATATCCATATAACCACATTTTTCAAGATACCAACTTTAATATTTAATATAAAAATAAAAGCTGTAGACTTTAAAATCTACAGCTTTATTTTAAAATGTATGGACAATTTAGGAGAGGCATTCCCTTCCCTTTCTAGTATTTCTAAACATATAAATATCTCTAGAAGTCGAGTTGCAAAAGGGATTAAATTTCTTAGAGAAAAGTCTATTTTATCAAGAGAAAAAAGACTTAAACTAGATAAATCTCACAAACAAAATAAATATACAATAACTCCTAAAAGTATAGCAAAAACAAAAATTGATCCTAGTCCAAAGAAAAATAAAGAAGAAAAAATATCACATAAATTGATTAATTTTTATTTCATATATAGAAAATATTTATACATATCTATAGTCTATCTTATATATTTAAAAGGGGTGGTGTTTATTTTTTACAACTACTTACTAACCCACTCTTACTTACTTCTAATACAAAAAGAATAAATAATACTTATATATAGTTATACTAAATATATATAAGGATAAGAAAATAAAGTTTGTAGAATAATAAATTTTTTTATTGACATAGTTTAATAATCATGTTATATTAATTTTAAAGATTTATTTTTTTACAAATAAAAAACTCCAATAACCTAATATTATTTAGCGATAATATTAGGTATACGCTTTACAAGATGTTTCAACCAACATCATATAAAACTTATCAGAGTTGTTTTACGGGTCAAATTATACCCCGTTTTACATATACTGTCAAGAGTTTATAGATGATTTGATTGGCATCTGTAGGCTCTTGATTTTTTTGAAATCTTTTCTAAAATTGAATAAATTTAATAAACTTTAAATACTCAAACATATTAGTTTTGCCACAACTTACATTAAGCTAGAACTTATTGTAACGAGCGAACCTCTGTTAAAAGAGACAATACATACCAAGAGTTCTATAAGTGCAGTATTGCGAATACGTGAGGTATAGGAATATAAAGTTTAAACTAAATTGTTAATAAAAAATATTGGGTTAAGT
>CAMTHN010000082.1 GCA_947072265.1 uncultured Clostridia bacterium
ATATTATATTAAAAATTATCGTGAATTTACTATTATTTATATACACATATAATTTTATATTTAAAAATTATATGTGTATTCATTAATTTGGAGGTTTTATTATGGCTAGTTTATCCCTAAAAAAAATATATAAAAGATACTCTGGTGGTGTAACGGCTGTTACAGATTTTAATCTAGAAATAGAAGATAAAGAATTCATAATTCTTGTTGGTCCTTCTGGTTGTGGAAAATCTACAACTCTTCGTATGGTTGCTGGACTTGAAGAAATTTCTGAAGGAGAGCTAAAAATAGGTGACCGACTTGTAAACGATGTTCCGCCAAAAGACAGAGATATAGCTATGGTTTTTCAAAGCTATGCTCTCTATCCTCATATGACAGTATTTGAAAACATGGCTTTTGGTTTGAAATTACGAAAATTTGAAAAAGACGAAATTAAAAGAAGAGTTGATGAAGCCGCAAAAATATTAGATATTACTCATCTTTTAGATAGAAAACCTAAAGCGCTTTCTGGAGGACAAAGACAAAGAGTTGCATTAGGAAGATCTATTGTAAGAGAGCCTCAGGTTTTTCTTCTTGATGAACCTCTTTCAAATTTAGATGCTAAACTAAGAGCACAAATGCGTACAGAACTTTCTAAATTACATAAAAGACTAGGAACAACGTTTATATATGTAACACATGATCAGGTAGAAGCTATGACTATGGGTACAAGAATCGTTGTAATGAAAGATGGTTTTATACAACAAGTAGATAGTCCTCAAAATCTTTATGAATCACCAAAAAATTCCTTTGTAGCTGGATTTATAGGATCACCTCAAATGAATTTTCTAAACGCAAAGGTAAAAAAAGAACATAATAATATTATTTTAGAAATAAATACTCAAAAAGATAAATATAATATAGAAATTCCAGATGGCAAAATAAAAAATAAGGATATAGAAAAATATATTGGAAAAGATGTTCTTATGGGTATTCGTCCAGAAAATATCCATTATGAAGAAATGTTTATTTCAACCGCAACTACTGGAGTTATTAAATGTCATGTAGAGGTTACAGAGCTAATGGGTGCTGAAACATTTTTATATTTAAAATGCGGAGAGATTCCACTAACTGCTCGCGTTTCTCCAAGATCAACGGCAACTGCTGGAGATGATATTGAAATGGCGATAGATGTAAATAAAATACATGTTTTTGATAAAGAAACTGAAGAAGCTATTTTTAATTAATTTTATAAAAATAAAAGGATTTTATATGAATATTATAGTTATTGGTTGTGGCAAAGTCGGATGTAAACTTGCAGATTCTCTTGATAACAATGGCCATGATGTATCTGTTATTGATCAAGATGAACTTAATTTTGATCGTCTTTCTAATGATTTTAATGGGTTTACTACCGCTGGATATCCTATTGATCTAGATGTTTTAAAAAAAGCTGGAGCTGATAATTGTGATGTATTAGCTGCTGTTACATCAAATGATAATATAAATATAATGGTTTCTCAACTAGCAAAAGAAGTTTTAAATATTCCAAATGTTATTGCTCGTATATATGATCCAAAAAGAAAAGATGTTTTTTCGCATTTTGGAATACACACAGTATGTCCTACAAATTTAACTGTTGCATCTGTTTTATCTGCTATAGAGAATACAGCTACAAAAGTCATGTTTAATATTGGGTCTCATACTATAAATTTTTATTCTAAACCTATAAAAAAGTCAAATATAGGTAGATATCTATACGAAATTATCACAGATAAACAAGAAATAATCTTCGCTATTGAACATGATGATAAATCTTTAACTATTGCTAAAGACAATAATATAAAGCTTAAACAAGGCGATAGTCTAGTTATTTCAAAAATTATAGATTAGGGGAACTCTTCTATATGAATATAATCATAATTGGTGGAGGGAAAATCGGATATTACCTTGTCAAAACTTTACTCGAACATGATCACGATCCGATATTAATAGAAATTAATAAAAAATATTGTAAATTTTTAGCAAATGATCTAGATATTCCAGTTATATGCGGAGATGGAACATCAATAGAAGTTTTAGAAAGTGCATATAGCGATGATATTGATGCTTTTGTAAGCGTTACTGGACAGGATGAAACAAACTTAATATCTTGTCAACTTGCCAAAAAACTTTTTAATACTAAAAAGACTATTGCAAAAGTTAATAATCCTAGAAATTCTATAATTATGAAACAACTTGGTATAGATATTGTTTTAAGTAGCACAGATAATATAGCAAGACTTTTAGAGAGAGAGATACAATCATCTGATATAAAAGAACTTCTATCTATAAACAATGGATCTGCCGCTATTTCGGAGATAAATATACCTAAAGACTATAAACTATCTCATAAAACACTAAGTGAGATAGATTTTCCAAATGAATTCATAGTTATATCTATTTTGAGAGGTGACGAAATTATAATTCCTAGAGGAAATGTACAAATACTTCCTTTAGATAAAATTATGGTTATGTCAAAAAATAAAAATTTAAAATATATAAAACAGAAATTAAAGTTAGACTAATTAGTCTAACTTTAATTTCTTGTTTATATAACTAACTTTAGATAAAGCATACCCTATTATACAAGTAAGTATTATTTCTGGCATCATATAAGACATATTATAAAATAATGAATATATCAGATATAGAGTAAATCCAGAAAATTTTTGTAGTATATACTCTCCCCCTAAAAAGTCTTCTTGTGAAAAAAACCATTGAGCATAAGATCCATAAAAAATAGTTCCTGATAATATATGAAAAAAAAGTTTTAAAAATCCACCTATTATAATTCCAAGTAGCAACCTTGTGGATAATTTTATTTTTTTACAGTTTCTAAATAATCCTGAAAATCCTATAACTGAATGAGCTAATATATAATCTATAAAAAATATAAAAAATACCATCCATAAATTAATCCCTTTAAAGCTTCCTTCAGAAAAACCAAGCATTCCAGATAGTAACCCATAAACAACCCCTGTAAATATGCCCCATTTAGTTCCATATTTAAAAGATATAAAAACTAATGGCAACATACTAGCAATAGTTATAGACCCTCCATAAGGAAGATTAAATATCTTTATCATAGAAAGAATTATGCCTAAAATGATAAATAAACTTGTTTCAACTAAACGATTAATATTTATTTTTCTATTCACTACAAATACGCCCTCCTACTTAATAATTAAAAATATCTATAGGAAAGCCTAGAAAACAATATACTAAATGGCTCCCTACGGTAGAATTATCTACATCAGGTTAAAAGGGTTAAAGTTTTACAACTTTTCTCAGCAAAAGCACCCCTGCAATAAATAATTATTATTTTTCTATACAAAAATCTTTCATAACACATTCCCCACATAAAGGATTCCTTGCTTTACAATATTCTCTCCCCCAAAAAACAAGTCTATGGCAAAAATTACTTGATTCATCTAGAGGAACAACTTTTTTTAGAGATAATTCTATTTTATATGGATCTTTTTCTTTTTTAACAAGACCAAGACGATTAGAAACCCGTATACAATGCGTATCCACAACTATAGATGGTTTTCCATATATATCTCCAATAATAAGATTGGCCGTTTTTCTACCTATTCCAGGAAGCAGAATAAGATCTGGAATATTATCTGGAACAACTCCAGAAAAATCTGTTATAATCATTTTACACATGTTAATAATATCTTTTGATTTGGTTTTATAAAGACCACATGTTTTTACAAAATTTTCTACATCATTTATATTAGCATTAGCAAAATCTTCTATAGATTTATAAAAATCAAACATTGGCGGAGTAACCATATTTACACGCTCGTCTGTACATTGGGCAGAAAGCCTAGTAGCAATCAAGAGTTCATAAGGTTCTCTATAAAATAAAGCGCATCTTGGATCAGGAAAAATTTTTTTTAATCTTTCAATAATTATTAAAATCTTTTCTTTTTTAGTCATTAATCCCCCTATATATTTTAAATGATATTATAATAATTATATCATATTATTTATAATTATTATAATATCATTTAATTTGTAAATATAAAATAATTAGTATATAATAT
>CAMTHN010000083.1 GCA_947072265.1 uncultured Clostridia bacterium
GTCTATATCAAGTAATTACTTATAAGTAATTATACTCGTTTCTTTAGCAACAATATCTCCATATGAAAAATCAATATTTTTTATATCATTACTATTAGTTATAACAACTGGTGTAACAGTTTTTAATCCTTTTGATTTAATAAAATCTAAATCCATAGTCATAATTTTATCACCGACAGAAACTTTATCCCCCTCTTTAACAAAGTATTCAAATCCTTCTCCATTTAAAGAAACAGTATCCATTCCAAGATGAATTAATATCTCTACGCCTGATTTAGATTTTATACCTATAGCATGTTTACTATCTACCATTTGTATAACTTCTCCATCCACTGGTGAAAAGACTTCTCCGCTAGATGGTATTATAGCTATACCATCACCTAATATTTTTTGAGAAAAAACTTCATCTTCACAATCACTAATATTAATACATTTACCACTAATAGGTGCTATAATGATCTTCTTCTTTTTTTTAAACATAAAATACCTCCTAATCTAGCATAGATAATTTTCTATCTCTAATTTCTGATATATCTATTCTTCTAATAAATTCTTTTAATTTCGGTATCATAGGTGGAGAAATAGATAATTCTTTTATACCCATTGATAAATAAAGCTTTGTAAATCTTGTATCTGATGCACTTTCACCACAAATTCCAACCCAAATTCCTTGTTTATTTGCGTTATCAACTGTCATTTTTATCATTCTCATAATAGAAATATTTCCAGGATCAAATATTTCAGAAATATTTGCATTCATTCTATCTGCCGCCATTGTATACTGTGTTAAATCATTAGTTCCAACGCTGAAAAAATCCACTTCTTTTGCAAGTTTATCACTTATCATAACAGAAGCTGGTGTCTCTATCATAACGCCTATTTCGACATTGCTAGAATATAATATTTTATCATTATCTAGATCTTTTTTTACTTCATCAACAATAATTTTAACTTTTTTAATCTCTTCAACACTAACTATCATAGGGAACATTATAGCAAGCTTTCCATATATAGAACTTCTATATAAAGCTCTAAGTTGAGTTTTAAAAATTCCAATTTGTGATAAACAAATTCTAATAGCTCTATATCCTAGTGCTGGATTATCCTCATTTTCTATATTAAAATATGACGCTTGTTTATCAGACCCTAAATCTAGTGTCCTAACTATAACTCTTTTACCTTGCATAGTTTCTAAAACTTTTTTATAGCTATTAAATTGAACTTCCTCGCTAGGAAAATCAGATCCTTGCAGATATAAAAATTCACTTCTAAATAAACCTATTCCATCTGCGCCATTTTTATTAGAACTTTCTGCATCTTCAACTCCGCCAATATTTCCATTAATTTCTATATGAACACCATCTTTAGTTATTGCAGGCTCATCTTTATGAACACTCAATTTTTTTTCTTCTTCATCAAGAACCATAATCTTATCTCTATATTCAATCATTGTTTTAGTATCAGGATCTTCTATAACTATACCAGATATTCCATCTATGATAAAGCATTTAGAGAAATCAAAATCACTAAAATTATCACCTATACCAACAACAGCAGGTACATTTAAATTTCTTGCAAGAATAGCAGAATGAGATGCAGAAGAACCTATTTTAGTTACAAATCCAAGTATTTTTTGTTTATCAAGAGATATTGTTGCACTAGGTGTTAAATCTACCGCAAAATATATAACACTATCATTTTTTTCAGTATCATCTTCATTATTACCCAAAATATTTTTAATAATTCTATCAGAAATATCTATTACATCTGATTTTCTATCATTCATATACGGATCATCCATATCTGCAAATATTTTATAGAATATATTTTTAGTTTGATAGACAGCGTATTCAGAATTACAATTTTCTTTTGATATAATCTCCAAAACACTTTCTTGATAATCTAAATCTTGAACCATCATTTTATGAATTTCAAAAATTTCTGATTCTTCTTCTCCAACTGTATTAATAGCTTTTTGTTTTAATTTTTCTATCTGAATCAATGAGATTTGAACTGAATCATTAAATTTTTTAATTTCAATAGAATTATCATCAACAGTAACTTTTTCTATATTATCAATAGCACCTGTCAACAAAAATGCATTTCCTATGGAAATTCCTTTTGATGCAGATAAACCTTTATATATCTTCATATAAATCATTCTACTTTCCGTAAATAATTAATTTTTTTATAGATTAAAATTCCAACACTTTTTTAACTTTAGACGTTATTACGTTAACCTGAGGACCATAAACAACTTGTATAGCTGTTCCATTTCCTATAACACCAGCTGCACCAGTTCGTTTTAGCATATCTTTATCAACTAAAGAAGCTTCTTTAACAGTAACTCTTAGTCTAGTTGCACAACAGTCTGCATCTATAATATTATCTTTGCCACCTAAACCCTGAATTATCAAAGAAGTTGTATCATCTACTACACCAGCTTCAATAGGTGTATCAGTTTTAAAATCAACATCTTTTCTTGTATATAATTTTGTTTCTTCATTATCATCTTCTCTTCCGGGGGTTTTTAGATTAAATTTAACTATAAAGAATTTGAAAACAATAAAATATAGTATAAAATAGAAAATTCCAACTATTGGAATCCAAATCCAGTTTGTTTTATCATTTCCTTGCAAAACTCCAAAGAGCATGAAATCTATAAAGCCTCCAGAGAAAGTTTGACCAACTGCAACGCCTAAAATATGCATAAGCATAAATGATAGTCCTGCAAAAACAGCATGTATAGCATACAAAATAGGAGCAACGAATAAAAATGTAAATTCAAGAGGCTCTGTTATACCTGTAAGAAAAGCTGTGATTGTAGCCGCTAATAACAAAGCTCCAGCAGTTTTTTTTCTATTTGCCTTAGCAGAAGTGTACATAGCCAAAGCAGCTCCTCCTAAACCAAACATCATGAAAGGAAACTTTCCAGCCATAAATCTAGCAGCAGAAACACTAAATTCAGTTGTACCTGGATCTGCTAATTGTGCAAAAAATATATTTTGTGCCCCTTGTATAAGTTGACCACCGATAACCATCTCTCCCCCAACGGCAGTTTGCCAAAAAGGAGTATAAAAAACATGATGCAATCCAAATGGAATTAGAGACCTTTCTATTAATCCATATACAAATGTCCCTGCATAACCTAGAACATTAACTAAGTTTCCAAGCCATAAAATTCCAGATTGAACATAAGGCCAAACAAAAAATAATAAAATTCCTACAAATATATAAACAACAGAAGAAATTATAGGAACAAATCTAGTTCCTCCAAAAAATGCAATAACTTGAGGAAGTTCAATATTATAGAATTTATTATGTAATGCGGCAACACCCAACCCTACTATTATACCACCAAAAACACCCATCTGTAAACTCATAATACCAACTGTAGGTGCTACAGATCCAGAGGGTAAAGCCCCTTCTAATAATAATCCATTTATCTGCAACATAGCATTAATTGTAGTATTCATAACTAAATATGCTATAACTCCAGAAAGGGCAGCAACCCCTCTTTCTTGCTTTGCCATTCCTATAGATACACCAATTGCAAATATAATAGGAAGGTTTGCAAATATGATATCCCCTGCATTTTTCATAACGGTTAGAATAGAATGTAAAATAGTTCCAGCACCTAAAATATTTTCTAACCCAAATTTTGCTATAGTTGCCTCATTTGTAAAAGATGCCCCTATCCCCAAAAGTATTCCCGCTATTGGTAATAGTGCTATAGGAAGCATGAATGATCTCCCTATTCTCTGAACAACACCAAATACTTTTCCTTTATTATTGGACATTAAAAGTCCCCCCTAAATTATTTTAAATAAAATTTATAAAACAAAAAAATAGAATAAACCTTTTATAGTATCAACCTCCTAATATAATTATAAATATATAATATTATAATATTAATATAAATCAATCAATTATACCACATTAATATCATATTAATATGATATTTCTAACTAATGATTAATTTAAATATATTTAT
>CAMTHN010000084.1 GCA_947072265.1 uncultured Clostridia bacterium
TTTAAAATATTTAAGTTTATGAGATTAGGAAATCTTAAAAACTATGATGATATTGATACAAAAGAGTGGATTAAAAATACAAAAAAAAATGTAGTTAAATATATTGATAAATTAAAAGAAGAATATTTTATTTGTAGTCAACAAGAATTTAATGAAGATATAAAAAAATTATATCCTATAGTTAATAGTTTATGCCAAATATCATATGAATTTTATATTAAATATAAGAATCTTAGATTTGAAAAAAACCTTTTTTCTTATAATGATTTAGAGCATTTAACCCTAGAGTTGTTAATAGATAAAGATGATAAAAGAAAAAAATCTAAATTTGCTAAAGAGATAGAAAATAAATATGAGGAAATTTTGGTAGATGAATATCAGGATACAAATGATATTCAAGAGATGATTTTTAAGATGATATCTAAAAATGATGAAAATATATTTATGGTTGGAGATGCAAAGCAGAGTGTTTATAGATTTCGTCAGGCTGTCCCAAAATTATTTATAGATAAAAGTATAAATTATTTTGATTATGATGACAAAACATTTCCTTGTAAAATAAATCTTAATAATAATTTTAGAAGTAGGAAGCAAGTTACAGATTTTACAAATTATATATTTTCTAGAACAATGAATCTGGATATGGGAGGAATAGAATATAATAAAGATAGCGAATTAAATTCATCTTTAAATTATGATGATAAAGAGGATTGTAAAGCCGAGTTTAATATTATACTAGGTGATGAGGATTCTAAAGTTAAAATAATAGATATGGAAGCTAATTATATATCTAATAGAATAAAAAAAATGATTGATGAAGGGTTTAAAGTTTTTGACGGAAATCATATGCGAAATTGTGTAGAAGAAGATTTTTGTATATTACTTAGAAGTTTGAAAGATAAGGGAGAAATCTATCAAAATAGTCTGATAAATCATAAATTATCAACTAATATTAAAATTAAAAGCGATAATCTTATTTATACATATGAGATATCTAATATAATAAATTTATTAAAAATTATAAATAATCCAGTTGATAATATAGCAATGTTAGGTGTTTTGACAAGTCCATTATTTAATTTTAGCAAGGATGATTTAGTTTATTTAAGACAGAATGATAAAAATGAAAGTTTATATAAAGAAATATTGAATTTAGCAAAAAAAGAAGATGTAAAGTTTAAAAAATTTATAGATCAATTAGATAGTTTTAGAGAATATAGCAATATGTATTCGATATATAAATTAATATATCATATATATACAAGCTTAGATGTATATATGATATTTTCCGCTTTAGAAATAGGAAAAAAAGCTATTAATAATTTAGATATATTTTTAGAATATTCTAAAAAATATGATGATATAGAAAATAATTTAAGTGATTTTTTGAGGTTTATAAATGTTTGCTACAAAAATCAAATTGAATTTAGGGGTGAAGAAGACAGAGGTGTTGGAAAAGGAGTTTCTATATTGACAATACATAGTTCTAAAGGATTAGAGTTTCCAATAGTTTTTTTAGCTGATATTGATAAAAAGTATAATAAAATAGATATTAAAAAAAATTTTATGATAGATAAAAACCTTGGATTTTGTATGAAAATAATAGATAGAGAAAATTTTAGATTATATGAAACAATTATGCATAGTGCTGGAAAAATTATAGAAAGTCAAGAAATGTTGTCCGAAGAGATGAGATTGTTATATGTAGCAATGACAAGGAGTAGAGAAAAATTAATATTAACTATGAAAGTTACTAAAAATATAGAAAAAAAATTAAAACAACAAACAAATATAGACAAAAAACATATTTCTTCTGCAGGACTTTTATCAGTTGTACAAAGTCATGGAGACATAGTTTGGACAGGTTTATATAAAAATAAAAATTTTACAAAGATGAAGATGGGATATAATATTTATCCAGACTATATTTCGGATGAAGATATAGATATAGTTGTTAGCGTAAATGATACAGAAGGTTATATACAAGAAGGAATTATCTTTGAGGATGATACCATTAGAGAAAAGTCTGATAAAAACTATATAAAAGAGATAGAAGAAAATATACTATGGAAATATCCTTATAAAGATTATTTATCCATTCCTGTAAAAATGTCTGTTACAGATATATCAAAAGTAAAAAATAGGGATAAAATCAGTATAAATAAAAGGCCGTTTTTTGCAATGGAATCAGGGGTTACAGGTGCGGAAAAGGGGACTATACTACACACTTTTATGCAGTATGCAAATTTTACAGAAGCGCAGAAAGATTTGGATAAAGAGATAGAAAATATTATATCAAAAAAATATATAACAAAAGAACAAGTTGAAACATTGAATAAAGATAAAATAAAAATTTCTTTGAAGTCTAATATATGTAAAAGAATAATAAAAAGTAGCATTGTTAAAAGAGAAATTGCTTTTAGAGATATAATTTTTCCATCAGATTTAAATCTAAGTAATAGTAAACAAGGTGTTTTGATCCAGGGTATAGCAGACTGTTTAATATTAGATAAAGAAGAAAATATTATAATAGATTATAAAACAGATTTTGTTAAAGATAAATCAGAACTTATTTTAAGATATACTCTTCAGATGAAGATTTATAAACATGCTATAGAAGATAGCTATAAAATTAAAGTTGATAAAGTTTATATATACTCTCTTCATCTAGGAGAGGAGATAGAGATGAAAGTTTAATAATAATTGCAATTTAGGTATAAATATTATATAATTAAGCTACTAAAATATTGCAAGGAGTCGATGTTTATGTTAGTTACAGGTAAAAAAATTCTTGATCATGCTCATAAAAATAATTATGCAGTAGGTGCATTTAATGTAAATAATATGGAAGCTTTACAAGCTGTTATATTAGCGGCAGAAAAAGAGAGTTCTCCGGTTATAATACAGACATCAGAAGGTGCTATAAAATATGCTGGTCTAGATTATTTAAGCACAATGATTAGATTTGCTGCACAAAAATCTTCTGTTCCAGTTGCGTTACATCTAGATCATGGAACTACATATGAAACAATTATAAAATGCATATCAAATGGATGGAGCTCTATAATGGTTGATGGATCTCATTATGATCTTGCAAAAAATATAGAAGTTACAAAAAATATAGTTGATATTGCCCACGCTGCGGGAATCTCAGTTGAAGCAGAATTGGGAAGACTTTCAGGAGTTGAAGATCAGATTTCTGTAGATGAAAAGGATGCAATATATACAAATCCAAAAGAAGCTGTACAGTTTGTTAAAGAAACTAATTTAGATTATCTTGCTATTGCTATTGGAACAGCACATGGAAAATATATAGGAAATCCAGAATTGGACTTTGACAGACTTGATGAAATAAAAAAATTAGTTAATATTCCAGTTGTTTTACACGGTGCATCAGGAATTCCAGAAGACTCTATAAAAAGAGCCGTATCGTTGGGTGTAAATAAAATAAATATAGATACAGATTTAAGACAAGGATTTACAGATGCAATTAAAAATGTATTTGAAAAAAATCCTAAAGAGTTTGATCCTAGAAAAATTTGTGGACCAGCAAGAGAAGCTATGGCAGAGATTGTTTCTATAAAAATGAAAATGTTTGGTTGTTCAGGAAAAGCAAAATAAAAATAACAAAATAAAAAACAAGATAGATATTAATCTATCTTGTTTTTTATTTTGTTTTAAAATTAAATTGAAAATATTAAAAAGGCAAAATAACATAATACAGATATAGATGCAATTAATGTATATAAAAATTTTGATTCAATTTTTTTGCTTTTTAAAAAAAGTGTTATACCTATAAAGATTGATGATATTAGCCCAAAAATAACAAGGGAAGAAACTTCTTTAGTTTTTATATATATAGATCCTTTTGAATATAAAATATCAGATATAA
>CAMTHN010000085.1 GCA_947072265.1 uncultured Clostridia bacterium
CAATAAATCTTCAAATAAATATCCAGTATATACAATTATAGAAAAGTTAAATATAGATTTTATCTTTTTTAAAAGTATAAAAAGTTTATCTGGCTGTAAAAAAGGCTCTCCTCCACTTATAGTAATACCTGTTATCAATTTATTGTAATTAATTTCATCTATTATTTCATCCATATTTTTAAGATATCCATCATCCAAACTATGAGAATGAGTATTTTGGCAACCATCACAATTATGATGGCATCCTTGAAAAAAAACAACATATCTTATACCCGGTCCATCAACAATAGACTCAGAAATAATACCTGATATTTTTATTAAATTATCCATACACAAATTAAACTAAAGTAAAATTATTTAGTATATCTAATTATGTTTTACTCTATTACTTTCTTCAGATTTTTTTGCATCGTTAAATCTATCAAGTGTTCCAACTAAATATCCTGTAATCCTTCTTATCCTTTCAAATTTAACATTACCTTCATTTCTTCCACATTTAGGACAAATATCATTTATTATACCAGAATACCCACAGATAGAATCTCTATCAATAGGATGGTTTATAGATCCATATCCTATTCCACATTCTTTCATATATCTTATAATTTTTTCAAATCCATCAATATTATTAGAAGGATCTCCATCTAATTCTATATAGGTTATATGCCCTCCATTTGTAAATGTATGATAAAAAGATTCTTTTTTTATTTTATCATACGCAGATATATTATAATATACAGGTATATGAAATGAATTTGTATAGTATTCTCTATCAGTAACTCCGGCAATAATTCCATATTTTTTTTTATCTAATTTTATAAATCTTCCTGAAAGACCCTCTGCTGGAGTTGCAATTAATGAAAAATTTAAATTTAATTCTAAAGATTTTTCATCAATCTTTTTTCTCATAAATGAAATTATTTTAATTCCTAAATCTTGTGCTCTTTGATTTTCTCCATGATGCATACCAATCAAAGCCTTCAGACATTCAGCAAGTCCAATAAAACCAATAGATAATGTTCCGTGTTTTAAAATATCTCCAATACGATCACTATTTTTTAAACTGCTGCTCCCTATCCAGATACCCTGACCCATCAAAAATGGATAATTAAAAACTTTTTTATCAGATTGTATTTTAAATCTATGAATAAGCTGTCCAAAACATATCTCCATAACATCATCAAGGTTTTTCATAAAAACTTCTACACTTTGATTTGATCTAAGTGCAAGTCTTGGTAAATTTATTGATGTAAAACTTAGATTTCCTCTTCCAGAAATAATCTCATTTTCTTTATCATAGTTATTTCCAATAACTCTTGTTCTACATCCCATATACGCAACTTCTGTGTTATAGTCTCCTTTTTTATAATATACCTTGTTAAAAGGAGAGTCTAAGAAAGAAAAGTTAGGAAAAAGTCTTTTTGCAGATACTCTACAAGCATATAAAAAAAGATCATAATTTATATCTTGTTTATTAAAATTAACCTCTTCTTTAACTTTAAAAATTTGTATAGGAAATATAGGAGTCTCTCCATTTCCTAGACCCTTTTCTGTTGCTTTTAGTATGTTTTTTATAACTAATCTTCCTTCTACCGATGTATCGGTTCCATAATTTATAGAACTGAAAGGAACCTGTGCACCTGCTCTAGAGTGCATAGTATTAAGATTATGAATAAACGATTCCATAGCTTGAAAAACTTCAATATCAAGATCAGCTAAACTAACCTCTCTAACTAATTTTTGCAGTATACTAACTCTATTTGTATTTAGATAGCAAGATAAAATATTAAATTCATCTTTACTATATTTTTCGTCTACATCTATTTTTAAAGAATCATCATTTTTTTCTTTCCAAAAAACTTCTATATCACTTTTTAAGTTTGTATATTTTATTTTATCTAAAATTTCTAACTTTAAATATTTTAATAGATTTGATTTATAAATCTTTTTAAAACTTTTTTTTACTCCCTTAGCCATAGCATAATCAAAATTTGGAATACTCTGTCCACCATGTTGATCATTTTGATTTGATTGTATAGCAATACAAGCCAGGGCAGAATAGCTAAGTATATTACTTGGCTCTCTTAAAAAACCATGTCCTGTAGAAAAACCACCTTCAAAAAGTTTTATAATATCTATTTGACAGCAAGTAGTTGTTAGTGCATAAAAATCTAAATCATGAATATGTATATCTCCATTATTATGAGCATCTACATGTTCTTTTTTTAAAAGATGCATCTTATAAAAAATTTTTGCACCTTCAGAACCATATTTAAGCATAGTTCCCATAGATGTGTCTGCATCTATATTTGCATTTTCTCGTTTTATTCCTATTTCATTTGATGATTTAAATGTAAGATCTCCATATATTTTCATTATATTAGAGTCCATCTCTCTAATATATGTTCTGTTAGCTCTATATAATATATATTTTTTAGCTGTTTGTGCATGTCCATTTTCTACAAGAACCTTTTCTACACAATCTTGTATATCTTCCACAAAAGGAAATTCATCAAATGAAATATTTGCCTTTACATATTCTACAACTTTAAATGCCAATTCTAAAGATTCTTCATAGTTAGTTCCACCACAGGCAACTGCAGATTTAAAGATTGCATCTGCTATCTTTTCTACATCAAAAGAAACTATTCGTCCATCTCTTTTAATAATTTTTCTAATTAATCTATTGCACATAATTTTTCTCCTAAATTATTATTTAAACTTTTATAATTAAATTAATAAATTAATTGATTTTTAATGTATCCTTATCTATGTTTAGCATTTTTTTGATGGATTTCTTAAATATATATTAACAATCATAGCAATAACTATACCTACACCTGTTTCTACAATTCTATCAAATGTGTATAGATAAACTTCATCCCAACCTCCATTATAAAAAATAATTGATGCCATAACTATACATGATATAGGAGAGCTACTTCCTTTATTTATTAAATTACATATATATATATCAATTATTATACCAATGGGAATAAGAATAAAATTATATTTACCTGATAAAAATATAAAATCAATATATAAAAAAATAAAGCCCAAAAGACCACCTATAATAGTTCCTATCATACGGTCCATACCAACTTTTTTAGTGTTTTTTATTGTAGATTGCATACACATAATAGCTGCAATGATTGCATAGAAAAAATCACCTCTATTAAAAATTTTTGCTATAATCATACATAAAAAAACTGATATTGCTGTTTTAAAATTTCGCATACCAATCTTTGGAATATTCACTACCATAAAAATACCCCTATCAGACATGTTTGTAATATATATTAGATATGTTTATAATATATATTAACATATATCTAACATAATTCAAATAATATTTTTATTTTTATACAAAATTTATATTCTATTAATATATAGATAGATTTATTTCAATATGTTATAGTTATTATTATATAGAATAGCTATATAGCTTCAATGTTGGCATAACATTTTAATGCTATTAATATATTAAAATTGAAAAGGGTGAATTTATGAAAAATAATAAAAAAATGATTTCTCTTATAATGGCTCTATGCATTATAACAACAACCGCAGTTCCTGCTTTTGCTGATCAACCAATAATAATAAAAACTTCCGATATATCAAATCAGAACAATTCATATACACTAGAACTAAACATGTTAGTATCAAAATCTTCAGATTTTTACGAACTAGACTATACAGAAGAAAGTTATAGAAATTTTAAAAACGAATACGATAAAGCTAAAGAAATATTAAATATGTTAGAAGTAGATAATTCTACCATTAATTCTGCTATAATATCTTTAAGTAATTCTATAAAAAGACTTATTTTTATAGGAAATTTTGACAGAACAAAACTTAATCATATATATAAAATGGCAATAGATCAGTAT
>CAMTHN010000086.1 GCA_947072265.1 uncultured Clostridia bacterium
ATCAAAATTTACATAAATAAATTTTTTATTTGAATCTGTCTAAAGCTAATCTGTTTTGTAAAACAGTTTAGCTTTTTTTATTATAAAAATTAGAACAAGGAGTATACAAATTTATGTATCGCGAAACTGTAATTATAGAAGAAAATAATATAAAAAAAATTATAAATAGAATATCTTATGAAATAATAGAAAAAAATAAAGATATAGAAAATATATGTATGCTTGGTATTGTTTCAAGAGGATCGGATATAGCAAAAAGAATAGGAAGAAAAATAAAAGAAATACAAAATATAAATATAGATGTTGGATTTTTAAATATTAATTATTTTAGAGATGATAATAAAAAAAATAGTATATCTAATAATTCTATAATAGAATTTGATATAGAAGGAAAAGATGTAATAATAGTAGATGATGTAATATTCACATGTAGAACAGCACGTGCTGCTATAGACGCAATCATTTCAAAAGGAAGACCATCATCAATACAACTAGCTGTTTTAGTTGATAGAGGGCATAAAGAACTTCCTATTAAACCAGATTATATTGGAAAAAATATCCCTACATCCAAAAAAGAAAAAATTGTTGTTATGCTTAAAGAAAAAGATGGAATAGACAGTATAGCAATATTAAGGGAGATATAAATGAAATCAATTTTGATTAAAGGTGGAACAGTTATAGATCCATCACAAAAAATAAACAAAAAATTAGATATATTAATAGAAGGTAATATTATAAAAGAATTATCGGAGAATATAAAAGGAAATTTTGACCAAATAATAAATGTAGAACATTTATACATATCTCCTGGATTTATAGATATCCATGTCCACCTTCGTGATCCAGGTTTAACATATAAAGAAGATATAATATCCGGATGTAATTCTGCTTCTGCTGGAGGAATCACTTCTTTATTACCTATGCCAAATTCTCTACCACCATGTGATAATCCAAAAACAGTTGAATATATAATACAAAAGGCAAAATCTGCGACTGCTAGAGTTTTTCCTGTTGGTTGTATTACACAAAATTTAGGAGGAAAAGAGTTAACTAATTTTGATGAATTAAAAAAAGCTGGAGCTATAACATTTTCTGACGATGGCCGTCCTGTATTTAATATAGACCTTATGGAAAAAGCATTAAAGATCACAAAAAAATATAACATTCCTATAACCTCTCATTGTGAAGATTTAACTATTGTTAGAAAAGGTATTATTAATAATGGAGAAATTAGCAAACTATTAAACCTTCAAGGAATGGATAGAACTTCGGAGGATAGCGTAACCCAAAGAGAAATAAATTTGGCTGATAAACTAGATTCTATGATTCATATAGCTCATGTAAGTACAGAAGGATCAAAAAAAATAATAGAAATTGCAAAGAATAAAGGGGTGAAAGTTACAGCTGAAACTTGTCCACACTATTTTATACTAACTGACAAAGAACTTTTAAAAAAAGATGCAAACTATAGAATGAACCCTCCTTTAAGAGAAGAAAAAGATAGACTTTCAATTATACAAGGTATTAAAGATGGAACTTTTGATTGTATAGTTACAGATCATGCACCACACTCTATAAAAGAAAAAGAAAATTTCGAAACAGCTCCAAATGGGATAATAGGTCTTGAAAGCTCATTTGCTCTTTCATATACATACCTTGTACAACCTAAACATATTTCGTTATATAAACTAGTTGAATTAATGTCCACAAACCCAGCAAAAATAATGAAACTTCCAGTAGGAACTTTAAAAAAAGGAAGCCTTGCAGATATAGCAATATTTGATATTAATAAAACTTGGATTTTTAATAAAAATAAATTGAAATCTAAATCTAAAAATACCCCATTTGATGGATATAGTCTATCTGCAAAAGTTTTATATACCATTATGGATGGAAATATAGTATATCAAAATTCACATTCAGGAGAAGGAGAATAGCTTTATGGATAGATTAATAGAAAAAATTATAGAGAAACAAAACCCCTCTGTAATAGGACTAGACACAAAATTAGATTTTATTCCAAACTTTATAAAAGAAAAAGCATTTTCTAAATATGGAAATACCTTAAAAGCTGCATCAAAAGCAATCCTAGAATTTAATATACAACTAATAGATAATCTACACGATATAATACCTTGTATAAAACCACAGTTTGCATACTATGAAATGTATGGATATAATGGAATGAAAACTTTATATAAAACTCTTAAATATGCAAAAGAAAAAAATTTGTATATAATATCTGATGGAAAAAGAAATGACATCGGTTCCACAATGGAAGCGTATGGAAATGCCCATCTTGGAGAAATTAATATAAATAATAATATAGTAGAACCATTTCCTTCTGACAGTTTAACTGTAAATCCTTATCTTGGAAGAGATGGAATTGATCCACTTATAGAAATGTGTAATAAATATGATAAATCTATATTTGTTCTTGTAAAAACATCTAATCCATCATCTGGAGAGTTGCAAGATAAAAAATTTGACGGAATAACTGTATATGAAACTATTGGAAATATGGTGGAAAATTTAGGAAGACTAACAACTTCAAAATATGGATACTCTAAGGTTGGTGCTGTTGTTGGTGCAACTTACAAACACCAACTAAAAGAACTTAGAAAAAAATTAAAATCAACATTCTTTCTTGTTCCGGGATATGGAGCACAAGGTGGAGGAGTTTCTGATATTGTAGAAGCTTTTGATAATAATGGACTTGGAGCAATTATAAATTCGTCTCGAGGTATAATTGCTGCCTATCTTTCAAAAGAAAAAAATTATAACGAAAAAGATTTTGCAAAAATAGCAAGAGCTCAAGCTATAAAAATGAAAGATAGTATTACGTCATCTATAGGAAAAATTAAATTAGATTAATTATAGGAGAAAGATATGAATAAAACAAAAGCTTTTCTTATACTATCTAACGGAGAAATTTTTGAAGGAATTAGTATAGGGACAAAAGGAGAAACTGTAGGAGAGATTGTTTTTACTACTGGCATGACAGGATATCAAGAAACTTTAACAGATCCTAGTTATTATGGACAGATAGTTTTACAAACTTTCCCTCTTATAGGAAATTACGGGATAAATTCTTTAGATAGCGAATCATATAAACCTTATGTAAAAGGATATATAATTAAAGAAAGTTGTGAGTATCCTTCAAACTTTAGAAAAGAATTAACACTAGAAGAATTTTTATGTAAAAATAATATTATAGGTATTAAAGATATTGATACTAGAAAATTAACAAGAATAATTAGAGAACATGGAAGTATGAATGTGATCATTACAACGAAATATCCAGAAGATATATCTATAATTTTAGATAAAATAAATAATTTTAAGATAGAAGATTCTGTTAAAAATGTGTCTATAAAAGAAAAACAAATTTTTTTACCAGAAAATTCATCCAAATTAACAATCGCTCTATTAGATTTTGGATATAAATTTAATATAAGAAAAGAATTATTAAAAAGAGGATGCACTGTTATAGTTCTACCCTATAACACTAATATGGAAGATATTAAAAAATTAAACCCAGATGGCATTATGTTGTCGAACGGTCCTGGAAACCCTTTAGAAAATATAGAAATAATCCAAAATTTAAAAGAAATTTATAACTTAAATATACCTATATTTGGAATATGTCTGGGACACCAACTTATGGCTCTTGCAAATAATTTTAATACAGAAAAATTAAAATATGGACACCGTGGAGCAAACCAACCTATAAAAGATTTAGAAAAAGAAAAAATTTTTATAACAACACAAAATCATGGATATGCAGTTGAAACTTTATCAGTTGACAGATCAATAGCAGATATAAGCAATATAAATGTAAACTATAATAGCTGCGAAGGAATCAAGTATAAAAA
>CAMTHN010000087.1 GCA_947072265.1 uncultured Clostridia bacterium
ATACTAACTTCTAATTTATCATCATTACTAAAATTATGATTTGGTTTTTTAAATGTTTTTCCCATAAATGAAATTCTATCTATATCTTCAACAAAACAGTCAATAATATTACTTTCTCCTTTAAACATTTTTTCCATTATATGTATATTTTCAGGAGATATTTCTATATATACATTATCATTTAGCTTATAATTTATAGTAGTATGCACTATCCATTCTATACCATCACAAGAAACAGTTATTTCGTAATGAACTCCCTTAAAAATTATATTAATTACCTGTCCAAATATAATATATTCCTTATCAATATTATTAAAAGTAGGGGAAAAAACTAAATTAATATCTTCTGGTCTAACAACAACATCAACTGGAAGATGTTTATTAAACCCTATATCAACACATTTAATTTTTTTCCCTTTTATCTCAACCAACCTATCTAGTAGCATTATCCCATCCATTATATTACTCTCTCCAATAAAATCAGCGACAAATGCATTTTTAGGTTCGTTATATACATCTTCTGGAGTTCCTATTTGTTGGATTTCTCCATCTTTCATAATTACAATTCTATCAGACATTGTCAAAGCTTCTTCTTGATCATGTGTTACATATATAAAAGTAACTCCCGCTTCTTTTTGAATATTTTTTAATTCTATTTGCATCTCTTTTCTTAGCTTTAGATCTAAAGCACCTAAAGGCTCATCCAATAATAATATTTTTGGATTATTAACTAATGCTCTAGCAATAGCCACTCTTTGCTGTTGTCCTCCAGATAATTCTTCTATTTTTCTATTTTCATACCCCGTCAAATTAACTATTTTAAGCATCTTATCAACTTTTTTCTTAATCTCATCTTTAGAAAATTTCTTTAATTTTAATCCAAATGCAATGTTATCAAATAAATTTAAATGAGGAAAAAGTGCATATCTTTGAAATACAGTATTTAAATTTCGTTTATGCGGTGGTAATTTTGTAATGTTATTTCCTTCAAAATAAATAACTCCAGATTTTGGAAAAATAAATCCACCAATTAATCTTAATGTTGTTGTTTTTCCACAACCTGATGGTCCTAATAATGTTAAAAATTCATTTTTATTAACAAATAAATTAAGTCCATCTAAAATTACATCACCGTCATAATCAAAATTAATATGTTTTAACTCTACTAAAATATTATTCAATATTATACCCCCCTTTGCGGAAATTTTGTAGTAAAATATATATAAAAAATATTTATATATAAACACCGCCCGCAAAAGACATTTTAGGAAATTAATATAAAATTATTTTCCACAGTGTTATTAGATAAATATAAAAATAAAACTACAAAAATATCAGATTTTAATATTATATGTTATTTTACTAAAAGTCAAGTTTATTTTTAGTAAATAAATAGAGCTAGATACAATATTATATCTAGCTCTATTTATTTACTAAAAATTTATATAGAATAAAAGTAATAATACCATTTATTCCTGATTTAATTATATTAAATGGAATAATTATAGGAATAATAATACCTAATACAGCGTCATAAGAAGTTGACAAAAATATAGGTGTAAATATTAAATTCCATATAGCCATAGATATTGTATTAACTATTATTCCGAAAATAATAGATATTATAAGAGAATATCTATTATTTATAAATCTATATAAAATTCCTGTCGCTAATACAAATGATCCAGTGGATAATATATGCATAATAATTCCAATAATTCCAGAAGAACTAACTGTTATTCCTTGTATTATAGAAACAACAAAAGTCATTATCATACCTTCATAAGTACCATACATAATTGTTGCTATAAGAATAGGAATATCTGCTGGATCATACTCTAAAAAACTAGCAAAAAAAGGAAATCTTATAAAATAAACAAGAATAATAGAAATTGCTGATAACAACCCTAATGTAACAATCTTTTTTACTTTCATTCTATCCTCTTATCATATTTTAAACTAGTTGTTTATATCAAACTCTAGTTCTTCATTACAATTAGGACAATTCATATTTCCATCATCTAGAATACTTTCATTTACATAAATACAATCATTACAAGATGGACAAGTTATTTCATAAACATCTTCATCTTCTTCTGTAATATCATCTTCTATTTCATCATCAAAAGAAGATTCATCTTCATCGTCATTTTCTTCATCATCATCTTCTTCTTCTTCAATATCTTCTTCATAAAAATCTTCTTCTAAACTACCTAAATCTTGATCTAAGATATCAACTAATTCTTCTAGTTCATCTCTAGACTCTTCCAGTTCTAAAACTTTAGAAGAAAGTTCATCTAAAACAGAAAAAATAGCTGTGTATATTTTTTCTTCTTTAGTGTCTTTTTGTAAATCTAAACCAGATAATAAACCTTTTAAATAAGCAACTTTTTCTACTAATAACATAAATTATATACCCCTTTTATTATAATTATTAAGCTCTTTCCATATAATCGCCAGTTCGAGTATCTATTTTTATCTTGTCCCCTTGTTCTATAAACAAAGGAACCCTTACTTCTGCACCTGTTTCTACTATTGCGGGTTTTGTTGCATTTGTAGCTGTATCCCCTCTAAATCCTGGGTCAGTTTCTGTTATCTGTAATTCAACAAAAAAAGGTGGTTCAACTGCAAATATACTTCCTTTATATGATAGAACTTTTACTTCCATATTTTCTTTTACGAATTTAAAACTTTCACCTAATTTATCAGCATTTATTGGTTCTTGTTCAAAAGTTTCCATATCCATAAAATGATATAAATTTCCATCAGAATATAAATATTGCATATCTCTTTTTTCTACATATGCAGGTGGAAACTTTTCTGTAGGGTTAAATGTTTTTTCTAAAACAGCGCCAGTAATAACATTTCTTATTTTTGTTCTTACAAAAGCTGCGCCTTTTCCTGGTTTGACATGTTGAAATTCAATTATTTGCATTACATGTCCATCAAGTTCAAAGGTTATACCATTCCTAAAATCTCCTGCTGATACCATTATTTAACGCCTCCAAGTTTAACAAATATTACCTGTTTTTAATGATACAATATTTACATCATTTTTGCAATATATTTTATAAAATTATAAGAGTTTTTTTTGCATTAGTTATAATTTCATATCCATTCAATTTTGCTATAACCATATCTTCAATCCTAACTCCAAATTTTCCTTCTAAATATATTCCAGGTTCAACTGTCATAATTGTATTTTCACCTAAAACATCTTCTGATTTAGAATTAAAAAATGGACTTTCGTGAACTTCAATTCCTATGCTATGTCCTAAGCCATGTCCAAATTTTCCTTCATACCCTTGTTTATATATATATTCCCTAGAAATATTATCTATTAATTTACAAGAAACTCCAGACGAGATAGCTTTTATTGCTCTAATTTGTGCTTCTAAAACTATATTATAAACCATATCTTGCTCTTCTGATATTTCACCAACACCAATTGTTCTAGTCATATCACTGCAATATCCATTATATATTACACCAAAATCTAATATAATAAAATCTCCATTTTCAATTTTTTTATCTGTCGGTGTTGCGTGTGGAGATGATGAATTTTTTCCTGATGCAGCAATTATAGGAAATGAAAGCCCTTCTGCCCCAGATTTTTTTAAATAAAATTCTAACTCAAAAGCTATTTCTTTTTCCGTAACACCTATTTTAATAAATTTTAAAATATGGTTTAATCCTTTTTCAGCTATTTTTTGTGCTTCTTTTATATATACTATTTCTTTTTCTGATTTTGAAGATCTCATATCTCTAATTATATTATTAAATGTATTTG
>CAMTHN010000088.1 GCA_947072265.1 uncultured Clostridia bacterium
ATAGTATATAGAATTGACCCAATCATCAAAAAAAGTAAAAAAAAAACCTCCTTTTTCTCTATTGCAATTTTGCAACCATCCAATAGGGGGTATGACCACAAAGGAAACCTCCAGGATCACAAGTAGACCAAAAATTTTATTGTCGCTCTTATTCATTGTAAAAATTATATATAAATTAAAAATTTTAAAAATATTTATAATTTTATGTAATCAGTACATAAATTTAGTACAATAGTAGGAATTAACAAATCTCTGAATGTGATTCATTGTTTGGGTGGTACAAATGGAATATGATAAGAATTATGATTTTGCAGTATCTTTATTGATTGAACAATACGGCGAGCTTTTTAATACTTTTCCTAAAGAAGCTAAAGATGGGTTAATAACTAGAGAAAGACAGATATTAAATAGTCAATGGGAACAAGACAACCTTAGGAAAGCGGAAGAAAGATCTAAAAAGGCTAGAGAAATGGCCAAACAAATGAAATCTAAAATGCAAATCGAGAGATTAGGTCAATCTTCAATGGGTGCTTATAAAAGATATAAAAGTGTTTCAATTAGTATGGAAGAATCTTGTGAGTATAAACACGTAGAACCGAACCCTACTATTGTTGATGGAGCTAAAATTCGTGGTTTTAGAAAAGAAACAATATTAGGAATGAAACACCGGATAATTAATGCTATTAGAGAATCAGAATCTTATCAAAATATAACTAGAACTCCAGTATCTTATATGTACTTTAAAATGTATAATAATGGTAAAATATGTGGATCTACTAGAACCATATCTGTATATGAAGATACTTTTGAAGAAGATGTAGAAGCATTATTTATAGCTTATGATAATATTGTCAAACATATAAATGATACAGTTTATGGTTATGAATCATTATTTTCTCAAGACGCAAATGTTTATACAGTATTTTACATGACAGCATTATATTTTCCTAGCCCTAGATCTGTTTTATTTTGGGGTAAAAACATTCCAAAAATAATTAATTGTGGAATATTTAAAATATTTTCCGCTAATGATACAAATAAGGATTGTATTGAACAATGTTCACAATATTTGTGGAACAACCAGGTTTTCTATACATTAGATGAAATAATTGAATATGCTAATGGTAATGTATGTATATTGACTCCACAATTTTATATTAGAAATATTAAAGAAATTAAAAGTTATTCTGATATTAGAGTTCATACAGATAGTCCAATAAAAACATTAAATGTTATTGATCCTTCAGTTAAATATTTATTACAATTTAAAGAACATATAGGAGTTTTGTTTGATTTTAAACAACAGAAAAGAGATAATAAAATTACTAGATTTAAACCATTAACTAAATTTCCTAAGACTGAAAAGATAACTGTTTGTTTTGATATAGAAGCATACTTTGATCCAGATAGTGAAAATGAACAAACTCATATCCCGTATTTATGTTGTGCATGTTTTGTGTATAATGACGTCATAGGTAATGTAATTGAATTTGAAGGAAGAGATTGTGTGGCACAGATGATAGAATATATTGTAGATATTTGTTCAGAACTTAAAAATAAAAATATTGAATTGATTGCTCATAATGGAGGAGCTTATGATTTTCATTATATTTTAAGTAGTATGTATAATCCTTCGGATATTAAAAATATTTTAATAAGAAATAATAATTTTATAAGTTTTTCATTTGTTCATGATGATATAACATTTAATATCAAAGATTCTTATAGTTTCTTGCTTTGTAGTTTAGCTAATGCAGCTAAAGCATTTTTAACTGGAAATCATGATTTTGGCAAAACCGATTTTCCTCATCATGATGTAAGAAGCAAAGCAGATTTAGAAAAGGTTTATAGGAAATGGAGATCTATTGACAATATTATAGATATTGAAATAGAGAAGGAAAAGTTATTAATTTCATCCCATAATATAATTAATTATGAAACAGACGGCAAAAGTAAGAAATTATTAGACTGGTCTCGAGAATATTGTTGTAATGACGTCATAGTTTTAGCAAAAGTTTGGTTAGAATTTAAAGTAGCAGTGTATGAAATATTTAATTCAAAGGTTGTTGATCAATCGTATACATTAGCAGGAATGAGTTTTAAGCTTTTTGAGTCTAATTTAGATCCTAATATAGATTTAAGACATCCTAAAAAAGAAGATTATATGAATATGAAAGATTCGTTAATTGGAGGAAGATGTATTAGTGTTAATGGTATTTATGAAAATATATTATGTTTAGATGTAAAATCTTTATATCCAGCAGCAATGGCATTTTATGATCAACCATATGGACAATTTAGAAGAGTTCAACAAAGAATGACAGAAGAATTAGGTATTTATTATGTAAGAGTAATACCACATACCAAAATTAATTCTAATTTCTTCCCCGTTAGATATAATAATAAGATTACCTATAATAATTATGGTTCTACTCAATATAATGCCTGGTATACTTCTGTGGATATAGATATAGGTATTTCAGAGGGACATGATATCCAATATATTCCTTTTGATGAGGAAGGGAATATTGGATATTCATGGATAAATAAAGGTAAGATATTTCAAAAGTATATTGAAGACACATTATATAAATTAAAGTTAAAATATGAAGAAGAGGGTAATAAAGTTAAAAGAAATGTAATTAAGATTATTATGAATAGTTTATGGGGTAAGTTTGCTCAAAAATGGATAGATACAAATTATTCTATAAAAGCAGAAAGTGATGTTGATTTTGATGAAGAAGAAGCATATAAAATTTGGGATACTGAATATATGTTAATAAAACAACATAAAGAATCAGAGTATTCATCTAAGCCTATACAAAATGGAGTATTTACATTAAGTTGGGCTAGACACCATATGAAATTATTATGGGATGCTAGTACTAGACCTGATACTGAATGTATTTATAGTGATACAGATAGTATATTTGTAAGAAAAGAAGAATTTAATTTAAATAGTGTATTTGAGTTAAACAATCAAAAAATACCAGTTATTGGTACAGATGTAGGACAATTAGAATTAGAATGTGAATTTGATAAATTATTATGTGCTGGTAAGAAACAATATATGGGGTTTTATAAATATTTAGACGCACAAGAAAATCCTCAGATTGGAGAAAAGAAAAGATTTAAAGGTGTACCTGCTGCTTATATAAAGCCAGAATTATACACTCATTTATTAAAGAGTCCCGATAAAATGGCTCAGGTAAAGTTTCTTAAATTTAGACGTGAATGGGGATCTGTTAAAGGGTATATAGAAAGTAAGAATATTAGAGCTACATGAATACATATATGATTTGTTAGTATTACAGGAACTGAATAAACGTATTTAATACCGTAAAAATACATTATCTTTTCTTCTAACTGTTGACATATATAACTAGTGAGACTTATAAGGGTAAATTTTCTACTAAATTATAATCATTTATTTGGGTCTAGATTTGAATATTTCAAATTTTAGGAAGAATTATTAATGATTTTTATGACTTATAATGATAATAGTGTAGTTGCTTGGCCTAAAGCAGGACAAAGAGATTCTATGGAAGATATGTTTCATAATTCTGGATTAAAAGGTTCAGTTTTATGGGCTGGTAATTATTTCAAACACGATGATTACACACCTACATTTGGAGATTGTGAATTTGTAGAAGTAGATGATTATGATTTCGATATAGTATGTTATTATGGTCAAAATAAAGATATATCTCAAAGAAGAATTAATAAAACATTCAAAACATTGAATAAGTTAGACTCTGCACTTTTTACTCAAACATTTA
>CAMTHN010000089.1 GCA_947072265.1 uncultured Clostridia bacterium
AATTGATCTAACAGTTAAATATTTATATAAATTAATAGATAATAATTTTATAGAAACAGTTGTTATGAAATATAAATATGGAAATACCATATGTGTTTCTTCTCAGGTAGGCTGTAAAATGGGTTGTAATTTTTGTGCATCGACTATTGATGGATATATTAGAAATTTAAATTCTAGCGAAATTTTAGATCAAATTTATAAAACAGAAGAAGATTTAGGAGAAAAAATAACTAATATTGTTATGATGGGTATTGGAGAACCACTTGATAATTTTGAAAATGTAGTTAATTTTATCAATATGATCTCTGATAAAAATGGAAGAAATATTAGTAAAAGAAATATAACATTATCTACATGTGGTATTGTTGATAAAATTAATGAACTTTCTGAATTAAAATTTCCTATAACATTAGCTATATCATTACATGCTCCAAATGATTATATAAGATCTAAAACTATGCCGATAAATAAATTGTGGAATATTGAAGAATTATTAAACTCATGCTATAATTATTACTATAAAACAGGTAGAAGGATTTCTTTTGAATATGCTGTTATAAATGACATAAATGATAGTGCTGTACATGCTTTGGAACTTATAAAAAAACTTTCTAAATTTGATTGTCATGTAAATTTAATTCCAGTTAATAAAATAGTAGAAAGAGATTACAATTCTTCTAAAAATAATATATCTAGATTTAAAGATATTTTGGAAAAAAATAAAATAAAATGTACTATAAGACGCAGTTTAGGTGCAGATATAAATGCTGCTTGTGGACAATTAAGAAGAGAAAAGACTAAGTTATAGAATCTTTATATGGAGGTTTTATTATTTGAAAGTAGTAGGTAAAACAGACATTGGAATGAGTAGAAATATCAATCAAGATTATTTTTCTTATGGTTATTTGAGAGATGATTCTGCGTTTGCTGTTGTTTGTGATGGAATGGGAGGACAAACATCAGGAGATATTGCAAGCCATACTGTTTGTAAAATTGTTAGTGATAAAATTAAAGAAAATTTTAAAAGCAAAATGAGTCCAGATGAAATAAAAAAAATTTTAATTGATTCTATACAAGAAGCAAATAATAAAGTTTATCAACTTTCTATACTTGAAAAAAATTTAAGAGGAATGGGGACAACTATTGTAGCTGTAATAAGTGTCAAAAATGTTGCATATATCTCACATGTAGGAGATAGTAGACTTTATATACTTGCATCTAAAAAATTATATCAAATAACTAAGGACCACTCTTTTGTACAAAGATTATTAGAATTAGGCAAGATTTCTAAAGATGATGTTAATACGCATCCTCATAAAAATATTATTACTAGAGCTGTAGGAATTTCTTATAATATTAACATTGATTTTAATATTAATAAAATTGATAATCAAGATAAAATAATTTTATGTACAGATGGATTGACTAATTATTGTGATATAAATATTATGGAAAATATTTTAAATAATTATATTGGAGAGTCGGCCTGTAATAAGCTTGTAGACATTGCAAATAATTTAGGCGGTAAAGATAATATAACAGTTGTTATCTTATCAAATGATTAAAAATTTTCTTGTGAGGTGTCCATATGGATAAATATCTTGGAAAAAAAATAGACGATAGATATGATATGAAAGAAATTGTTGGTAAAGGTGGCATGGCAAATGTCTATAAAGCTATAGATTTAAAAACAGATAAACTAGTTGCTTTAAAAATTTTAAGAGATGAATTTTTAGATAATCCAGAATTTTTAAGAAGATTTAGAAATGAATCAAAAGCTATATCAGTATTATCAAATCCAAATATAGTTAAGGTTATAGATGTTTGCTTTAATGAAAATATCTATTATATAGTTATGGAATATATTGATGGATTTACTTTAAAAGAATTTATAAAAAATAAAAAAGTTTTATCTGTAGAGGAAACTGTTCATATATCTCTACAAATTTTAAAAGCTTTGCATCATGCGCATGAAAATGGAATTGTTCATAGAGATATAAAACCACAAAATATTATGGTTCTTAATGATGGAAATATAAAAGTTACAGATTTTGGAATCGCTAGATTTGCAAGAGAAGAAGCAAGAACTATGACGGAGAAAGCTCTAGGTACAGTGCATTATATAAGTCCTGAACAGGCTAAAGGTGAAAATACAGATGAAAAAACTGATATTTATTCTATAGGTATTATTATGTTTGAAATGCTAACAGGAACTCTCCCTTTTGAGGGAGATAATGCTGTATCTATAGCTATAATGCACATGCAAGAAAGTGCAAAAAAAGTAACATCTATAAACCCTGATATTCCTATCGGTATGGAAGAAATTATTATAAGAGCAATGCAAAAAAAACAAGATTGGAGATATCAATCTGCCGCTGAAATGATTAGAGATTTATATACTTTTCTTAAAAACCCTAAAATTAATTTTGAATATAAATATTTTGATAATGATGGTGATACTAGATATTTTGATACTGTAAATATATCAAATAATTCACCTAATAATACTAAAACAAAAGAAGAAAAGAAAAGTGGTGTTAGTTTGAAATCAAAGAAAAATAAGTCAAAACTAATTCCAATTTTAGGTGGAATTGCTTCTGCGTTTGTTATTATAATGATTTTAATTTTAATAGGATTTTCAGCTGTAAGTAGTAATAAAGTTAATGAAGTTATAATGCCTGATCTAGTTGGTAAAAATATAGAAGATGTAGTTGATAATAGTGACTTTATAAGTTTTAAATTTGAAGTTGTAGAAAGTGATTATACTGATGAATATGACAGAAATATAATTTTTGATCAAAATATTCGTTTTGGTCAAAATGTTAAGGAAAATACTATAATAAAGTTAAAGGTTAGTTTAGGAAGAAAACTTATAGAGGTTCCAGATTTATATAATATTCATTATACAGATGCACAGAATGAGTTAAAATCATTAGGTTTTAAATTTAATGTTGTTAAAATTTTTGATCCTAATATAGCAATTGATAGAGTTATAAAAACCGATCCCATAAAAAGTGATCAACTTCCCAAAGGATCAGAGATAAAAATATATGTTAGTATGGGTCCTGATATTCCATATATAACCGTTCCAAATGTTGTTGGAAAAAAAGAAGAAGATGGAAAAAAACAGTTAGATGATCTTAAACTAAAAACATCTATAAAATATGTAGATAATGATAAAGAAAAAGGAACTATAATATCTCAAAGTATTGCAGGAAATCAAACTGTACAAGAAGGAACACAGATAGTATTAAATGTAAGTTCTGGAAAAAAACCAACTAATAAACAAGATTTTTCTGTAGAGCTTCCTCAAAATATTTCTGGTAGATTTAAATTTATAGTGTATGTTGATGGAATAGCAAAATATGATGAAATATTAAATGTTGCAACAACTTCAAAATTTCAATTTAGTTTATCTGATTTTGGATCAAAAGAAGTTACAGTAACTATTTCTAATGTGAATAATTTAAATGAAGAAAAAAACTTTGTTAGATATTTAGTTAATTTTAACCAAAATAATATAGATATGGTTTATAAAAATGATCAAGTTTTTAAATCATCTGATAGTTCAAATAGCAGTTCTTCTAAACCACCAACTACATCAGAAGATGAAAATTAGAATATGAATATAAAAAAAAAGGGAATGATATTAAAAGCTTTATCTGGATTTTATTATATAGAAGAAGATAAAACAAAAGATATATATGAATGTAAGGCTAGAGGAATTTTTAGAAATCAAAAAACAGAACCTATAGTTGGTGAT
>CAMTHN010000090.1 GCA_947072265.1 uncultured Clostridia bacterium
ATATGTAATATAATATAAATATTATTATAGTAGTTATTAATTTATTTGAATTTTTATTACTTTATTTGTTTATTTTTAGGAGGGTTCATTCTTGAATAGTAATTTTAATAATGAGAAAGATTATAAAAATAAAAACATTTCTCATAAAAATGGAAAAGCTTTAAACTTAAAAGGAATTATAACTGCTAATAAAGGAATTATTAGTGTTCTTTGTTGTGCATGTCTTATAACCGGTGGGGCAGTAAAGACTATGTCTTATGATCAAAATCATCATCTTAAAAAAGATAAAGACAAAACCGAAGAACAGTTATCCAGACCAGTTATAAATAGCGGTAGCGCTATACCTTTGGACGATTTGATAGGTGAACTTTCTAGTAGTAGTATAAATTTAAGTAGCAGCTCTTCAAACTTTGATGGACTTTTAAATATTGAAAGTAGTAGTTCTCAAGATAAAACTAATGAACAAAACCCAGATACTGGAGTTTCTGATAGATATGCTACTATAACAGGAAGAAATATAATTTCTATAATTGGTAGTGATATTAATCCTATTTTAGATATGAACATATCTTCTTTTGACTCTATAGACGGAGATATAACTTCTAAAGTTAAGGTTATTTCTACTAATTATGATGGAAGTAAACCTGGAGAATATTATTTTACTTTTAGAGTTGTAAATTCTAGAGGATATACAACGGATATTACTTATAATATCCTTCTAACAACTGGCGAAAATCCTATTATTAAGCAAGACAAAGATATTTATATAAATCAAAGAGAAAAATTTGATATTATTGATTATATATCTGCCTTTGATAAAGAAGATGGAGATATATCAGATAAAATATTCATATCATCAGATGGCGGATTAAATTTAGATAAACCGGGAAAATATAAAGTTGTTTTATCTGTTGTAGATTCTCATGGAAATAAAACAAGCCTTACCGTTGATATTTATATAGTTGCGGTAGATGAGGTTTTTGATATATCTGATATATCAATTATAAAAGATGGAGAAATCGTTTATTATCTTGAAAAATCTTCTTCTTTTGAAATTGAATTTATAGTTGAAAGTACAGCGGATAGTCTTGCAGAAGCTGTTGTCATAAATGGTGTGGAAAAACAAATATTTAGTAGAACAAAAATAGAATCTTCGAATAATTTTTATATAAATAAATACAAAATTTTATTAGATGCATCTTCTCTCTCAAAGCTAGAAGAATATCATATAACCCAATTGGTTTTACAGGATAACCAAAGAATCAGCGTTAATTCATCTGTAGCACTGGAAACTCTTAAGGATGATATTTCTATTAAAGATTTTTCATATATAGACAATGGAGAAGAAGGTAGATTAGATATTTCAATTGGTATAGATGATGTTGATAAAGCTTTTATTGGGGGAAGTATTTCTATTACTGATATTTATGGAAACCAATTAGATCAAATTTCTATAAATAATTTTTCTGAAGAGGGTATATTCACATATTCTTTTGAGCTTGATGTAAATAGAGAGTATTATATAAGTGGATATATAGAACAAGATAGAGATTTTAATAATTTTAATGATATAACTGGAGATCAAAATAAATCTATAAAAGAAGCTATTCCTTTAACTAAAGTTATAGTTAGTAAAAGGGTTTTTGAAGCTAGAGATATTTATTCTGTAGAAATATATAAAGAAGGTTTAGATGGAATATGGAATTCAATAGATAAATCTTATTTTAATCAAGATAAAAAAGATATAGACCTTTCATCTCTTGTAGCACAGATAAAAAGCCAGACTACACCTACTTTAAATATGGGAATAAAATCATATAAATGGAATGATAATGATTTATCAATATTATTTGATATGGAAGATATAGTATATTATGATGATGATATAGTTAGACATGAGCAATTGGAATTAGATTTTCCTTTAAATAAAGAAAAACATTCATATATAGAATATATTCCAAGTATTAATAGACTAGAGGGTATGGATATTTTTAAAGGAGAATATCTAACTGCTTATGCAAACATTTCAAAGTTAATGCCTTTTTATGAATCTGAATATATTATAAAATATGCAAATACTCTACCTGTAGATGATATTTTATTACAGAAATATATTACAGAAATTATTCCTTTAAAAGATGGAAAAATCGTAACCTCTTTGTCTAAAGAAAACTATGATTCTTTGGATTCTATAAATGTTATTTTCCAGGATGGCGAGATTAAGGCATATAGTATAATCAATCCTTCTTTAAAGGAACATGGTATTATTGAATATAAAATTCAGGGAACAGAACTAGTTTATAATTATAAGAATTTTGCTTTAGAGGCTAATTCTGAGCTGATTGATCAAATTTCTAATGATATTAATAATTTAGAATATAAAGATATTTTATCGTTTGTTGGTGAAGAATATGATGATTCTTATGGTATAGATAGAAATAGTATTGAAAAAAATCTTGATAATTATCTTATGAAAGAAAGTTTTAATAATTTAAAATTGGATAGTTTATCAACTATATCAAATATAATATCTAATAATTCTAATTTTAATATAGAACATATGAATGAAAAAAATAAAGATTTTATTTTTTATCAAATAAAACAAGAACTAATTCAAATTATTTTTTCACAATCGTACATTTCTAGATGGTATGATATTGAATTAAATGGTGTTTTACTTTCAGATATTATAATGTATTATCCATCTGCATTTTTATATGGAAATAATTTTTTTGATATTGTTAGAGCATTCGATGATATTGACTTTACTAGTAGAGATATTGTTATGGCAACTAATACAGCTAATATGTTTAAATCAAAATTAGCACTAATTACAGGGAGCCCTGATATTTCTTCATTTATTGAAAGATCAATAACTATGATAGCTGGTGTTAAAAATTATGATAGTTGGTTTTTTGATAATTTTGATGGTGTAATAAAAGAAGTTTCTTTAAACAATCATCCTGATATTCCTTACACTGCTTGGAGTTTAATAAAGTCAAACAAATCTTCACTAAATGGAGATTGGGTTCTCCCTGCTCTATCTTATAAAGGTGGGGATATGTATATAGTATCTTCTGCGGGATCTATTATAATTGGTGATTTATCGATTTATAGTGATTTATCTATTGAAAATAAAAAGGATAAAGTTGCATTTATTGGAAATAGTATTAAATATTATTATGATACATTGACTAGAATTGATCCAACTATTGTTTATAATTTTTCAAAAACTAGAAATGTAATTTTTGATACTCTTAAAAATCCTAATGAAGAATGGACAGATTTTACAGATAAACAAAATACATTTGCAAACCAATTTTTATTAGCTACAGGAAATATTTTATCTAATAGAAATGATGTTTCTAGTTTTGTAGATGATGATAAAGGATACCTAGTGGATGAACGCCTATTAGATGGGGTTAATGGATACACAGAATTTACCTCTATCGTTGGAAAGCTTCAATCTGATAAACTTTTTTTTGGATTAGAATCATTCAGGGGAGATATATCCACTGATATTTTAACTGACGGTTTTTTAAAACATGTTGGTATAGATCCTATGCTAGGATTTAATTTTGGAGTAGGGTATAAAAATATATCAGATACATATACAAATTCGACATACAATATTTTTAATAGTAAAAAAGATATAGAAAATTTTTATAAAAAAGCACTTACATCTTTATATATAAG